>JBIOXP010000127.1:0-4922 GCA_044869705.1 Binatia bacterium
GTTTCGATAAACTCCCTAGCCAAGTTGAATGGCTACTTGGGACGGCGAACCATGAGGAGATTCCGTTGTCTCTCTTGAAAAGCGCGGTGATCGGGAAAAATTCGGGCGCGGCGTTCGAAATCAAGAAAGGCCAACGGTTGCGCGTCGCCGGGAAAACGATCGTCGATTTTGTCGCGTTCAACCTGCACGACCTCGCAGAACGATTCGATCAAGCTCGAACCAAAACCAATCAAGTCAAGGTTTTCATCAGCATCGGCGACGTGCTCTATTCGAAGAGAAACAACCCCATGCTCACCATCGTCGCGGATACCTTCACGGAAGGACGCCATGATCTGCAAAAAGGCATGTGCAGCCGCAGACGCTTCGAAATGGTCGCGCGCGGAGAATCAAAGCGGGTGTTCGCGGAAGGCGTCGATATCAATCCCACGAAGGCGGATGAAATTCCCGATCATGGCTGCTGGGAAAATTTGAGCGAGGCTGTGAAGCCGTGGAAGATCGCTCCGGACGACGTGCCAAGCCCGTTCAACATATTTCAGTGCATGCGCATCGATCCCGAGACCGGCGTGATGTACGATACGATGGTGCGTCCGAAAGACGAAGCGCACGTCGATTTTCGCGCCGAAATGGATTTGCTCGTAGCCGCGAGCGCCTGTCCCGAATCGGGCAGGGGACAGGCGATACGCGTGGAAATTTACGATCGGTAGAGGAACGGTTTACCACTGAGACACAGAGGACGCAGAGGTTTGTTCCTCAGTCCTCCATGTCTCTGTGGTGAGCAGTTCTTGTCAGGCGGAAACTTCGAAGGTCAGCATCTGGCGCGGCGCTCGATGATAGGCGTCCATGCAGGCGGATTCGGTTTTCTCTTTCGGCGGTGCGACGACCCGCGCGCGTGCGGAAAACTTGAGCGGGCTCAAATCGAACGGATACGGATCGATCACAACCGAGCCGGTGCCGTTGGGTCGGATCGTCAATCGAACTGTTTCATCGCGATCGTATGAGACGCGCACCGGCGCGATGGCGTATTCCTTGAACGCTTCATTCGAAGCGTAACCATCACAGCAGAAATAAAGCGAGAGCAGATCGAAGATCTGCAGTGCCATGTAATTATAACCGAGATCGTTCTCAAAGTCGGGATGCTTGGGCGCGAGTGTTTTTTTCAGTTCCTGCTGCTTTGCTTCCAATTCTCTTTTGGCATTCTGCACGGCCTGGCTTCGTTCGCGCAATCTGCCGGCCGGTTCGGTAAAAATATTGTAACGGTTGTGCCAGAGGCCGGTGCGATGCATTGAAACCAGCAGTCCGGCATAGGGGTCGTGCGCGCCCAGCCAATCGACGTTTTTGGCGTATGCGTCGAGCTCAATAGTTTCGAAGTTGGGCACGTCCTCGCGATGCGCATAGGGACGGCCCTTTTGCACGTTCATCGGCGGCGTCCCTTCCCACTCGCGATAGCCGCTGTCGTGATAGGTGGTTGCGAACACCATGGTTTGATAAGGCCGCAGCCTGGAAAAACGATCGTTGCCCCAGTGTGCGGCAAACTGCGCCGCGAGCTCCGCGTGGTCTTCCTGTAACGCCACATAACAGCGGCCATCGGTCAATTCACGAATTACCATATTTGCCTCCTCGTCGACGGTTTGTTGCGCATACGCCGAACTATTCGACTGTATTCCCTGAAGCGGGGGCTGAGCAAGTCAACTAGTTATCGGTATACTGCCTAGCCCGAGCTCGCCGGCGAGGTCGACAAGCTCCGACCAGGTTTCGTCGTCCAGATCGACCCCGGCGTTCCGGTGATTTTCTTCTCGGCGCCTGCCGGCTTCACCCGGCAAAAGAATTTCGCCAAAACCCGGCGCCGGCGGCGTCGATTTGATGAATTCGATAAATTCGTCGACGCGGTCATAAAAAATTTCGCGCGGCTGAAACTCCTCAACACTGAACGCCTGAAGAAAAACGCCGTTGACGCCGTGACCGCCCTTCTTCCACCACTCTCGTCCCGGACCGTTACCCGAGAGCAGGCCGCCGAGAATTTCCGTGACTAGAGCGACGCCGGAGCCCTTGTAGCCGCCGAAGGGCAAAAAGACTCCGCGCGGCGGCCCGCGGAATTTTTTAAAATCGGTCGTCGCTTCGCCATGACCATCGAGGAGAACCCCGTGCGGAATCGCCTCATTTTTCGCGACGCGCTTCTGGATCTCGCCCATACTCATCGATGCGGTGGCGAAGTCGAGGATAATCGACTTGCCGTCACGCGCCGGAATCCCGAAAGCCATGGGATTGGTGCCGGTGATCGGTTTCATGCCGCCGTAGAGCGTGGTGGTCGCCGAGCCAACGCTGACGGCGCCCATCGCGATAAGCCCCTCGGTCGTTGCCATTTCCATATAGTCGGCGAGTCGTCCGGTGTGTCCGGCTCGACGCACGCAGACGATTCCGGCGCCGTGCTCCTTGGCTTTCTTGATCGCAAGTTCCATGGCCATCCGTGCCGCGATTTGGCCGATGTAGTGATGACCGTCGATGACGGCGGTAATTTTGCCTTCACGCTCGATATGCGGGCGCGTGCTGAGATCATAGGTATTAGTTTTAATAAATTCCAAATACTGGCCAACACGGGTCACGCCATGCCCAGCGTAGCCGCGGAGTTCTGCTTTTACGAGCAATTCGCCGACGAATCGAGCATCGGATTCGGGCATCCCGCCGGCCCCGAGCAGCGCGGCGCAAAAGTCTCGCAGCGAAGCCTCCTTCAGTTTTGGCACGGTGTTTTTTTTCTAGTTTGGTCGAACGGGAAAATAACGCCGCAGCCACTCATGGACGATGTTGGTTAAACGCGGATTTTCCTCGTTGAAAGTAAAATGATCGACATCGGCGAGCAAATGCAACTCGGCTGGTTGCCGTGCTCGCTTAAACATCTCGATCGATTCATAGGTGGGAGTCACCGAGTCATTGGCGCTGTGCAGCAATAACAGCGGGCGCGGCGAGATATTTCCCACCTGATCATCGGCGCGAAAATCATTCATGCTCTGAGCCGTTTCCGCGGGAAATTCCATAATCGAGCCGCTGCTCATACGGTTACGCAGTTTTTCGGGAATCGGCACGATATCGTAACGCGGCACCATCAGCGATTTGCCGGTACGCTCGCGGTGCCGTTTGCCGTCTTCGAGCATCTGGGTAAATTTCGCCCAGGCCTCGGGAGTCGGGTGCTGGCCGCGAAATTTGCGCTCGCCATTGCCCCAACCGCCACACGAAATCACGGCGGCGACTCGGCGGTCGGCGCCGCCCGTAAACACCGCGACTGCGGCGCCGAAGCTGCTGCCGACAAGCGCAATTTGGTCGGGATCGACTTCCGGCCGGGTGGACAGATAAGAGATGGCGTTTCGGGTGTCGGCCACTTGGTCGAGACAGATAATTCGCCCGTGCTCACCCTCGCTTTCGCCACAGCCGCGAAAATCGATACGCAAGGTGACGTATCCCCATTGAGCGAATTGTTTCGCGACGACGGCCTGACCTTGCCCGTCTTTATTGCCGCCAAAGCCGTGCAAAACGATAAACGCCGGTCGGCGATTGCCGGGGATATAGTCCGGCGGCGTGTCGATCAATCCTGAAATTTTCAAACTATCGGAGTGAAACGAAATTTTCTCCATCGCTGATCTCCTGGGTCATCCTGCTACAGCTGCGGGTTCCCGCAAGGCTTATCCCCATGGGCCGAAAAATGGTTCGCCGAGATAGGCATCGGCGGCGTCCAGCGCTTCCGGCCACTGTCGCAATGAACGCGGGTGGCGCGATTCTTTCGGGCGTGGCTTGCCGTCCCAGCCGATCTGTTCCATCGCACAATAGAGTTGAATCGCGTGGCCGTCCGGATCGCGCACGGTCGCAGAATATTCGATCCCGGGACGAAGCTCGGCGGGAATCGATTCGGTAACGGTTACGCCATTTTCACGGAAAAATTTCACGGCGTCTTTGAGCTGTCGATAATTCGCGAGCTGGATGCCAAAAGCGGCGCATTTCGAATGTCCGCTTAAACCGAGCACATCCCGCAGCTCGAGGGGGAAAAGCGCGAGAGAGTGGTGCTCCGTGTTACAGCGGAAGAACAAACAGCGCATATCGCGCCAGTTGACCTCTTCGGTTAAGGTGAAACCCAATGTATCGCGATAAAATTCCGCCGCCGCTTCCATGATTTCGCTGAATAAATATACCGGACCCAGACGGACGATTTTGAACGGGCGAGGCAAGAGGATGCCGTCGACATTATAATTGGCGGAAAGCTTGTCGACGTGGCGGTAACCCGAAAAAATGTCGATACCGTTGGCTCTTGCCTGCTCCACTTCCTGAAATTCAGCAATCTGCGGCAGCTCCGGCGGCCTGTCGAAACCGCGATCGTACATCGCGCGCGGCTTGCTATGGCCGTTCCAGCCGATTTGCTCGATGCCGTAATAAAGCTCGTTACTCTGGCCGTCAGGATCATAAAGATAGGTGTGCCAATTGGAACCCGGCATGTCGCGGCCCGAGCGCTGTTGCTTGATATTGCGCTCATTGAACCATCTGATTGCCGCGGCGACCTCCGCCAGGCTGCCGACCTGCCACGTGATCTGATTGACGGTAATTCCCGGCCGCTCCTGTCGGCCGAGGGCGTCGCGCACGCGCTTGGGAAACAGCACCATGGCGTGATGATCCGTGCCGTAGCGCGTGAAATAGCCGTTGGAATCGCCGAGGCCGGCAACCTGGGCCGGATCTTTGGCGCGGCGCGAGTAGTCCATTACATCGGAGATTCGAAACCCGAGCAGGTCGACATAAAAGCGCACGCCGTCTTCCATGTTAGAAAGGTTAAAACCGAAATGACCGAGACGGCGAATCTTGAAGGGTTGCTTCAACAGAACGCCTCCGACATCGAACATTGCTCCAACTTCAGACATGAGCGCACCTCCGAAGACCGCTCGGCACTC
>JBIOXP010000128.1:0-3587 GCA_044869705.1 Binatia bacterium
CCCAGCTGGCGAAATATCTTAGCAGTCAAAAATTTATGCTAATGGCATCGGAAGATCAACGCCGCAAAGCTGTCCTCAAAAACTCTCGACGGCGGGTCGGATATCGATTTCTTGTGACCAGGCGGTAGGTGGTTGTTTCAAGCACTGAATAACGGTAGCGGCAATGGCATCCGGGGGAATCAGAGTTTCGCGTGCACGATCGCGCTCTCTCGAACGGAGCCGCGGTGTGTCGATCTGACCATCGACGATCATGTGCACAACATGAATGCCCTGCGGGTGAAACTCACGCGCAAGCGCTTGCCCGAGCATGCGCAGTCCAGCCTTACCGATGGCCAGGGGAGCAAATCCGGCGCGGCCGCGAAGTGCGGCGGTGGCGCCGGTCAGCGAAATAAAACCATGGCCGACAGTGAGCATGTCAGGGATAACAGCCTGGGCTAAGTAAACGGCTCCCATGACATTGGCATCGAAAGACGCCCGAATCTGCTCCGGGTCCATCTCGAGAAACCGGCCACGGCCGTAGCCGCTGGCGTTGTGAGCTAAAGCGGTAATTGCGCCAAGCTTGCTGCGAATTTCTCCGACAGCGCTTTGTACGCTCTGTCGATCGGTCACATCGCAGGATACGGCGAGCACTTTGCCTCCGCGTGCTCGGATCTCGTCGGCGGTCGACGCACTGGATTCAGCTCTGCGGCTTAGGAGTCCAACCGCGTAGTCCTCCTTGGCAAACGCCCGCGCCAAAGCGCCCCCAGTTCCCGGCCCGACGCCGGCGATAATCGCAACCTCCACAGTCATGAATGCTCCTGTGTCTTGATGAAGAGCTCTTCGATCAACATTTTGCGTCCTAAAAGACCTTGTTCCCGTGAGTACTGCATCAGAGTTTCTAGGGAATCTCTATTTATTTCACCAAGACCGTACACCCAGGGATCATGACCCAATAGTTCTTCCTGCTCTTCGAGAAAAGAGCGAAACCAGGCGAGTGGGACAATGCGCGGGTTTTCCATGCGCCTATAAGCGGCTTTCTTTGATTCTTCGAAGGCCCGCATCAGATTGATCGGCACCCAGGGATATTTATCTGTGATCTCCTGCTTGATGGCAGTGGTATGCATGATCGGAAAGATTCCCGTGCGTTTATAATAGTCGATCTCGAGGTCCCGGTAATTCGGAAAAAGCCGGCTCACCCTATGATCTTTGTCGAGAATCGGTTGGATGATCTCCGGGTGAATGAGCGCATCGAGCTCGCCTTCCAGCAGCATTTTCTCAACGCTTTTGCCCGGCGCGATGCGCTGAATATCGAGATCGGCCGGCGGCGTCCAGTCGACCTCCTCCTCATCTTGCTTGAACCAGTGAACACTGCGGTGCGGCAAACCGTGCTCGTGCTCCAAAATACCGCGAATCCATAGGTTTGCCGTAGCCTGAAAATTTCTGAGGCCGACTCGCCTGCCGATCAGGTCCGCCGGCTTCCGAATGCCTTTGCTCGTATTTAAAAAAATAAACCCATGGCGAAAGCGACGATGCAGAAATACCGGAATCGCAGTGAACGGCAGGCCGGTATATTTCGCCATGAGATAATTCGACATCGAGAGCTCAGCGATGTCGAATTCGCGGTTGCGCAACATACGCCAGTGGCGCGTATCGGATGTCATATCCGTGAGAACGGTCAGTTCGATACCGTCGGGTCGGACAGTACCTTCCTTTAGCGCACGTATGCTTTCGTAGTCTCCGGTCGCTAAAGTCAGGTGAACTTTTCTACTCATGCGCTGTCCCTTAGCACGGTTCTATGGTCAAACCAACCGGTTGAATTAGGCAAATCAATTGATAGGCTTTTCGAGGCTCGATCAACGCGAAACACCTCGAGCAAAGGAGTCATTATGGCGCAACCAGTCCGGCGATTGATCATTACGATACTTTTTCTGGCGTTGTTTTCCACTGAGGTCTCGGCGCAAAACCCCGTGCGGATCAATTGGACAGCCGTCACAGGGGCACAAAGCGGAATATTCATGGCAGCACAGGAAAACCTGTTCAAAAAATATGGGCTTGATGTCGAGCTGATTCATATCCCTTCCAGCTCTAGAGGGATTCAGGCCATCCTGGCCGGTGAAATTGCATTTTCCTTTATGGACGGATCGAATGCCGCGCAGGCGAACCTGAAAGGCGCCAATTTAGCTCTCGTCGCCGGAGCGACAAACCGCCAGGTGTTCTCGCTAATGGCCAAGTCGGATATTAAGCGGATCGCGGATCTGAAAGGCAAAAAGATCGGTATCACAAGGGTCGGATCCTCCACTCACACTTCAGCGCTCTTTGCTCTTGGATCCGCCGGATTGCGTCCAGCGGACTATCAATTGTTGCCGTTGCTTGAAGTGCCAAATATTTTCACTGCGCTCTCGGCCGGACAGATCGACGCGGGTGTGGTGTCGCCGCCGACAAACGCGAGAGCCAAAAAAGCTGGATTTGTCGAGCTCATGAACGTGGCGAAGGAAGGCCCGGAGTTTGTATCGGTAGCAATAGGAAGCAGCCGGACTTACATCCGAAATAACGAAGAAACCGTTCGCCGTGTGGTGCGCGCCTACGCCGAGGGTGTGCAGACGTTCAAGACCAACAAGTCGGCGGCGATCAAAATGATTCACAATCAGCTTAAAGTAAAAGAACCCGACATTGCGGAGGATACCTACAATCAATTTCGCGAATACCTAGAATATCCGCCCTATGTCAGCCGCAAGGGCATGGACGCCGTACTTGCAGACATCGTGGAAAAAGATCCATCGGCGAGAAGTGTCAAGGCCGACGACTTTCTGGACATGCGATTTGTCGCCGAGCTCGATAAAAAAAGCGGCGGCAAGTAGTTTTTCGTACTGTGAAGAAAAAGCGCCGATGATGGATTCACCGGCGCTTTTTTTAACCCTCAGCGTGAGCGCTTGTGTTTTGAAATGCGTTGGGTTTAAGCCGCGCTCGCGCGCTCCGATCTGGCGAGGTCCAAACCGACGATGAAAGCAGGATTGGCGGTAGACATGGCATGGAGTTCCGCAGCCGTGCAGCCGAAAGCAGACATGTAGCCCCGCAAAAGTCGGAGCGATTCTACTGAATTCGGAAATAGCGGTTCACCGGCGTCAGAAGAAAGCGTGCAGTGCTCGGGCCCCACTGTCCGAATAGCCTTGTACATATTCGCCGGGTCGATGCCGAGCAGCGGGGATAGTTCATCGAACGTAAAATTGAGCCACAGGCCAATACCGGCTGCATCTTTCATTTCCTCGATACTCAAATTAACGAATGGGCTGAACGGATGATCGACAACGCCTTTTTTGAAACCGATTTTGTGGCTGAACTCCGCCATGGCGCAAAACTCCGGCTTAGTCGGGTGACCAAAAAAAATCACCGCATTGTTATCGTGAGCCATGCGGAAGATTTCCCCGATTTCGGGTAAAAGACGACTGTGCTCGTCGAGCAGATAATGACCGTATTTGATCGCCTCGGGCCAGGGTAGTGGATCGGTATGGGCTTTGGGATCGGCGGTTTTGTCCCACGCGCTCGGCTTGCCACCAACAATCGAAAGCGTGTTGGCGGAAGTATTATTCGGCATCCAGAGTCCGACCACG
>JBIOXP010000129.1:0-12888 GCA_044869705.1 Binatia bacterium
CGGTGATGTTACTCGTAAGGCAAGCCGATCATTATTTGCTGCTTATCGATGATCCTCATTTGCTTCTTCTAGAACGCTCTGCTCCATTGCTTCGAGGGTCGAGAATTTGCCCCACATGCTGAAGGTCCCCAGATAGCCGTGCATAGGTTTGAATTTCGCGCTTGGCTCGATGAAATCGCCATTGTCTCTCGTGAACACTTCGATTTCGTGATTTTTGTACGAGTGTGTCGCCATGACAGGACCCTCATTTCGGCTCTTACTCTAAGTACCAAGCGTCCCGCGCTGACGGGGACTCTCGGGTTGCGCGAACAGTCACCGCACAGAGTGAAAACCCAAATTCCATTGGCGGTAGTTGGGGGAAGGTAGCGGTGAGAACGGATATGCAGACAACATAATTATCTGAGACGTAACCGGCAAACAACTGATGGGAGAATCCGGTAGAACTCTTAATGCTATCTTGGAGATACCTCAGCGTTCAGCTCGTCTCCGCTTCGCCCATGTTTGTTTTTGCGCCACCGCAATTTTCTTCCTTACCGCCGCGCTCATCGTGCGCTTCTTTCCCGATGCCGCTCCGTTCGATGCTGGTCCGCCGAGTATTGCGCGTTTCGGCCGGCAGTGGTTCACAGGCGCTGGCAATCGTCGGAACCGCTCAAGAATCCGGTCTCACGCCTGGACCAAAGCACAAGGCTACCGCCGTGCTTAGCGACAATGTAGCGGTAGCCGTCAGCTTGGCTTCGTAAGTCCATTGCCCACCGTCCGGCAGCGCGCGGACTCGTATCACCTGCATCCGTTCAATAAAGTACGGCCGGACTCGTTCACTCCTAGAGGTATTTTGCATAACCTCCTGGAAACATCTAGTTATGCAGCCCTACGATTAATCAACCGGCAGCATGGTCACGGCAAGCGGCGAGCAGTTCTCGGGAATGAGCTGCGATGAGATTGCCGCACCATGTGCATCGCAGTTCGTGTGGCGGGATCGGCGGAACCTTGGCGGGCTTGGTGTTCTTTTTGGCGCTGGCAACTGCCATATCTGCAGCATTTATTAACTGGCTTAAATTAAAGCCGCAAGTACCACCGGAATGACTACTGAAGGCGTGGCTGGTGGCCCTAGACAAAGCCCCGACGCGACTCTGATCCGAAACTGTGCTACGGTGCGCGTCGTTTATGCCGAGAAACCAATGGCAGCGCGGCAAGATAACCGGCACTGAAGGTTAAGATTTCGTTACGTGCCGTATCTACGGCGACCGGCGTCGTTATCAGCCCTCGGCATCTTTCAAAGCATGACGGCGATCGGCTGGCGTATATGGAAGAATACGACCTCAGCCCCAGATCAATTGTTTGCAAAAGCCTTTCGTGTCCTTGACAGCTGCCATCCCGGATTCAAACCCGACGGCAAAGCGGAATCGGTTGCCTCAATCAAGGAAATCTACAAAAAAGAAGATGTCGCCGGCCTTTGGCGGCTGCAGAAAAATTACCCGCATCTTTACGACCAAAGGGTCTGGCTTTCTGGCGCTATGGACAAAGCCTCTCGATTCGCCGGTCTAGAGCCTGAAGAAATCCGGGTTCGTAGCTTCTACGAGGATGAAAAGCTGCATAGAGAGATATGGTCTGCGACGGCAGAAACTGCCGCTTTATCCGTAACACGTGAGCAAGTATCAACCCATGATAATGGGTAAAGGCAAACCACAAGCCTTAAAGCAATTGCGGACTACGTACGGACTTCAGTAGCGATGATCGAGAAAAACTACTGCGCACGCCAAGGACTCGGTATCAAATCGCACAATTTCAGCACAGTGGAGATTGTAAGTAGTGATAAAGTTTGGTTGCGGGGCTGGGATTTGAACCCAGGACCTCAAGGTTATGAGCCTTGCGAGCTACCAGACTGCTCCACCCCGCGTCACCGTACGTTGTAGGAATTTTCTTTCTACCTTGCGCTTTTACGGGAGTCAAGGTAGGAACACTTCATGGCCGAAAAATATTCCAATCCGCTTTTGACGGTGGATATCATTGTCGAGCTTGCCGACGGCTCGATCGTTCTTATCGAGAGAAAAAACCCACCGTCCGGTTGGGCGCTGCCCGGCGGATTTGTCGACTATGGTGAAGCGATTGAACACGCGGCCATGCGAGAAGCAAAGGAAGAAATTTCGTTGGATGTCAATTTGACGGAGCAGTTTTACACCTATTCCGATCCGACTCGTGACCCGCGCCACCATACGGTCTCGACCGTCTTCATCGCCACCGCCGAGGGCGTGCCCGAGGCAGCGGATGATGCCAAGACCGTGCGCAGGTTTCATGAAAACAATTTACCCGCGCCGCTCGCTTTCGATCATGCGCGAATTTTACGCGATTACTTTCGGTTCAAAAAAACCGGAGCGCGGCCAAAGCCCGACATCGGGCGAGAGCTCAGTTGAGTTTTTGCACGGCTTCGCGGATTCGCGCGCATCCGGTCTCGATGTCGCGTAGCGAAGTGGCGTAGGAAAAGCGAATGTGCACTTGCGAGCCAAAGTCTTCACCCGGCACTGCGGCGACTTTGGCTTCTTCGAGGAGATAATCTGCGAGCTCGCAGGGCGTGTTGAGCTGTTTGCCCAAGCCGATTTTGCCCAAGAGTTCTGCAATATTGGGGAAGACATAAAAGGCGCCCTCGGGCTTTCGGCAGCGGAAACCCTCAATGCCATTCAACCCCTCGACAATCGCCTCTCGCCGTTTTTGGAATTCGCGCAGCATGACCGCAACCTCTTCCTGCTGGCCGCGCAGCGCCTCCAAAGCGGCTGCTTGAGCGATCGAGGTCGGATTCGAAGTGCTCTGACTCTGAATCTTTGCCGCTGCCGCAATTACATCGCTCGGTCCGAGCGCGTAACCAATTCGCCAACCGGTCATCGCATAGGTTTTTGACACTCCGTTGACGATAACGGCGCGCTCACGGAGCTCCGGGCGCAGGGTTACGAGGTTGTGCACTTCAAAGCCGTCATAAACAATTTTTTCGTAGATGTCGTCGGCAATAATGAGGCAATCGTGCGCCGAGAGCACCTCACCCAACGCAAGAAGCTCATCACGGCTGTAGGTTGCGCCCGTGGGGTTACAGGGACTGTTTAGCAAGAATATCCGAGTGCGCGGTGTCAATGCCGCTTCGAGCTGTTGGGGAGTGATCCGAAAGCCGCTCGCCTCATCCGACAGGATGAGTTTTGGCACTCCGCCAGCCAAAAGCGCCATGTCCGAGTAGCTCACCCAATACGGGGCGGGAATCACCACCTCGTCGCCCGGATTGACCACGGCTTGCAGTAAATTGTAAAGGGAATGTTTGGCGCCGCAGCTCACCAGAATGTCTTCTTTGCGGTAGTTCAGATCATGTTCGCGGCGGTATTTCTCGCTGATCGCTTCGCGCAAAGGCTCGATGCCCTTGACGTCGGTATACTTGGTCATTCCCTTACGGAGCGCGTCGACGGCGGCAGCTTTGATGTGTTCGGGAGTATCGAAGTCGGGTTCACCAGCGGAAAAATTGATCACGTCGATGCCGGAAGCGCGCAGCTTGCCGGCTTTTGCGGCAATCGCCAGCGTCACCGAAGGTTTCACCAGCTTTGTTCTGTCGGCGAGTCGGGTCATGAGAGCGGTCTTTATCGTTTAAACTTCTGATTGAGCTTTTTCAACACATTATCGGGAACCAGCCCCGAAACATCGCCACCAAGACTGACCACTTCTTTCACCAGCCGTGAGCTAGTGTAGAACTCGGATTCGCCGGTCATCATAAACAGCGTTTCGAGCTGCGGTTTCAGACGATGATTCATCATGGCCATCTGGAACTCATACTCGAAATCTGAAATGGCGCGGAGACCGCGAATGATCACGGTGGAGTGCTTTTTCTCGGCATAATCCACCAGCAAGCCTTGGAAAGAATCGGCCTGCACTCTGCCTTTGAGCTCGGTGAAGACTTCGTTGACCATCTGCAGACGTTCATCGACGCTGAAAAGAGAACGATCTTTTTCCGGATTGGTCGCGATCGCGACAACGATTTTGTCAAAAACCCGCAGCGTGCGTTTGACGAGGTCGACATGGCCATTGGTGATGGGATCGAAGGAGCCCGGATAGATGGCGACACTATTGACGGTCATGAACTCCCTCCTTCAACAGCGGAATCCGATGCCGCTGCGTCCCTGAAAAACGACAGCAGAGTATCACCATATCGCCGCTGATCATTCAAGCGAAGAACGCCGTAGCTCGGTTTTACGGTCTCTCGCACACTATGCTCCGCGACTACGACCGCGCTTGGCTCAAGCGGATAAATTGATGCAATGAGCTCGAGGGATCGTCCGACCAGCTTCTGGTCGTAGGGTGGATCTAGAAAAATAAGATTAAATTTCCGATCCTGGCGGGCGACGGCGTTGAGAGCTCGGCGCGCGGGCATGGCCCAGACTTGTGCGCGATCAGTCAATCCGACGCGGCGCAGATTTTCGCGAATAATGCGGACCGAGCGATCGGAGGCATCCACCAAGACCACGCTTTCTGCGCCTCGGCTCAACGCCTCAATGCTGACGTTCCCAGTTCCGGCAAAGAGCTCGAGAATTTTCATGCCAAAAAAATCCCGCGGCAAAATATCGAAGAGGGACTCCTTGATCCGGTCGGCGGTAGGTCGGACCGCGCCGCCCTTCGGAGCAATGAGCCGCCGGCCTTTCGCTTTTCCGCTGATGACACGCATCTATTAGTTCCGTTCCCGCTCAACTATCGGTGCGCAAAACAATTTTCCCAAACTGAAGCCGTTCTTCCATGCGTCGCTGGGCCTGTGCCGCTTCCGTGAGCGAATAGACTCGATCGATAATCGGTTTGACTCGCGAATGCTCGAAAAACTGGAGCACCTGTCGAAAATCGTCGCGCGTCGGGTGTGTGGCGCCGCAAATTTTCAAGTGGTTCCAGAAGACTCGCCGTAGATCCGTTGTCGGATTCGCGCCAGCAATGGCGCCGCAGGTGAGGAGGCGCCCGCCGCGAGCAAGACAGGCGAGACTTTTCCCCCAATCGCGACCGCCGATGCAATCGACCACGAGATCGACACCGTGTTTACTTGTCAGGCGTCTGGCTTCCTTGGGCAAGTCTGCTTGTTGATCATTGATCGTCAGCTCGAATCCGAGCGCTTTTGCCCTCGCGAGTTTTTCATCCTGCGCGGAGCTAACGATGAGCCGGGCCCCGGCGGCCGCGGCAATCTGGAGAGTTGCAGTTGCGATTCCACCACCAATGCCGCGGATCAGCACGATTTCGCCGGGTACGAGTTTTCCCTGAGTCATCAGCAAACGCCAGGCGGTGCTGTAAACCAGTGGAAACGAAGCCGCCTCTTCCAACGAGAACCCGGTCGGAATTGGAAAACAACTTCTCGCAGCGACTGTAATGTATTGAGCGTAGGTGCCGTCTTCGCATTGGCTCAAAATACGTCTGTCCGCGCAGAGCTCGTGCTCTTTGATGGCGCAGAACTCACAGCAACCGCAGTCGACGAATGGATAGAGGCAGACCTCCTCGCCGAGTTTCAAGTGATTGACCTCGGGGCCAATGGCGTCAATTCGCCCGGCGCCGTCGCCGCCAAGTATACGTGGAAAAACGAGCCCGCTCGTAGTGTCGGTTCGAAGCTCGAGATCGACGCGATTGACTGCAGCCGCAAGTAATTTAACTCTGACATTTGTAGGCGCTTGCAACTGCGGCTCCTCACAATCCTCATAGCGCAACACATCGATGCCGCCAGGGGCGTGTATTCTTACAGCTTTCAATCCGCCGTCCTCGGTCAGGTAGATGGGTTAAGGAGCTTGGACGGATGCATGGGATCGTAGAAAAAAGTTCAAGCGAACTGCGCTTCAGGAGAGAAAATCAGGCGAAATCGCGCTATGCGGAAAATGACGTGCCGCAGCCGCAAGTGGCGGTAGCGTTCGGGTTGGAAAACTTAAAACCGCCACCATGGAGGCCGGTGGCGAAGTCAATGACAGTCCCACTGAGGTATGGAGCGCTGGCACGATCGATGTAGATCGGTACGCCACCGAACTCGAGCATCGTATCATCGGGCTTCTGCTGATTTTCGAAATCGAGCTTGTAGGAAAAGCCAGAACAGCCGCCATCGGTGACACCGACACGAAGCCCGTATCCGGTACGCTGATCGCGCGCCAGCAGTTTTTTGATCTGCTCAACAGCGTTGTCAGTGAACTTTAGGTCCAACTCCATGAATAGAGGGTAATGCCGGGCTTCGCATATGTCAACTCGAGATCGGCCTGCCGGTGGCTAGCTCAATTTTCAAACAACGCTTCCACAAACCGCTCGGGTTCGAAGCGTTGAAGGTCCTCGACCTCTTCGCCGACTCCAACATATTTCACCGGAACGCCCAGTTCCTCTTGAATGCTGATAATCACCCCGCCTTTGGCGGTCCCATCCAGCTTCGTCAGCACAATGCCGTTGATATCAGTGGCTTCCTTAAAAATGCGCGCCTGCTGTAAGCCGTTCTGGCCGGTAGTCGCATCCAATACAAGTAGAGTCTCATGCGGCGCATCCACTTGCTCGCGCGCGATGACACGACGAATTTTTTTGAGCTCTTCCAGTAAATGCACTTTGGTGTGAAGCCGGCCGGCAGTGTCGATAAGCACCACGTCGGCAGCGCGTTTTTTGGCCGCCTGCATGCCGTCGAAAACCACCGCCGACGGATCCGCCCCGGGCCGGTGTTTGACGATTTCCACGCCGACCCGCTGCGCCCAGATATCGAGTTGCTCGATAGCCGCGGCGCGAAACGTATCGGCTGCCACGAGAAGAACTTTTTTCCCAGCGCTTTGATATTGGGCTGCGAGTTTGCCAATCGTGGTGGTCTTTCCGACACCATTGACGCCAAGAAAAATGACCACCCACGGCTTCACGGAGAAGCGCGCAATGCTGTCAGGCGAGGATTTTGGTTTCAATAACTCGATCATCGCGGACTGCAGACGCGACGACATTTCGGTCGACTCGCCATCGCCGCTAGGGCTTTGCCGGCGCAAGACCTCCATCAGCTTTTCAGTCGCTTTGACGCCAACATCCGCCGCAATCAGACTTTCTTCCATAGTTTCGAGAGACTGTTCGTCCCAACGCCGATTTTGGAAAATCGTGCCGATATTTTGCAGTAAATTTTCCCGGCTTTTGGATAGACCCTGCTTGAGGCGCTGGAAAAAAGAGCCACCGGCCATGAATTGATATTCTTTGATGGCATGCCCGGAGTCAATGGGCGGGCGCAATCGATGCGGCGCGAAAACTAATTCATTTTGACCGAAACGACTTTAGAGACACCCGGCTCACCCATGGTGATACCGTACAGAACTTCGGCCGCTTGCATCGATTTTTTATTATGTGTGACCAGCACGAACTGCGAGTGAGCGCTCATCTCCTTAATGATCTCGATGAATCGATCAATGTTGGCATCGTCAAGCGGCGCATCCACCTCATCGAGAAAGCAGAAGGGACTCGGCTTGGTCAGAAAGATCGCAAACAGAAGGCTCACGGCGGTGAGGGCTTTTTCACCGCCGGATAACAGGGTGATCGATTGAAGCTTTTTACCCGGCGGCTGAACGATAATGTCCACGCCGGTATCGAGCAAGTCGTTGTCGTCGGTAAGCACAAGCTTGGCCTTGCCGCCGCGGAACAACCGGGGAAAGATGAGCTCGAACTTTTCGTTGATCGCTTCGAAGCTTTCCCGGAAACGCAACCGGCAGATGCGGTTCAGCTTGACAATTGTCTGCTGCAGGTCGGCAATCGATTTCTCCAAATCCGCTTTTTGCTGGCTCATGAAGGCAAATCGTTGACTGAGCTCTTCGTATTCGCCGATCGCCGCCAGATTTACTTCGCCCATTCGCTCCAAACGTCCGCGGAGCTCATCGATCTCGGTGCAGAGCTCGGTTTGGGAAGCGTCCCCGGCCAGCGCAGTGGAATCGAGAGTCTCCAATTCGACAGCATATTTTTCACGCAGGTTGGCGCCGAGATGCTGCAGTTCGAGTCTCTTCTCGGCGAGGGTTAGCTGCAGACGACTCTTTGCTTCCTGGGCAGCTTCGCTTTGGGGCCGGAGCTCTTTGATAGTTTCGCCGATTTCGGCGAGTTGCATGGACAGAGCCCGATAGCTCTGCCGAGCTGCCTGAAGCTGCTCGTCAAGTGCTTGCAGCTCGTTGCGAGTGCGCTCCAAATGTTCCCGGAGACCGGCAATCGTGGATTCGATCTCTGCGCGGCGGCGCTGAGCATCGGTAAGCCGCTCTTTGCGTGCCGCGATTTCCCGCGTGGTTTCTTCCTGGAGCCTCAAGCGGTTGGCCAGATTCGCGTGCGTATGATCCCTTTTCTCTCCCAAGGCTGCGTGGCGGATCCGCGATTCGGTGACAGAAGCCTCCGCGGCATCGAGCGTTTCTCGAAGTTTCTCGAATTCGGTTTGGCGCTCCGTTAGCTTGCATTCGCGTGCGGATTTCTCTTCGAGCCGCAGTTGAGTGGCAGCGTGGCAATGTTCGATCTCGTCCTCAAGCAGTCGGATCGTAGTCGTAAGATCGGTTTGTTCCTGATTAAGAGCCTCGACGCTTTGCGTCATTCTGTCGTGCTCGCGCTGAGCCGCGCTGCGCTCGTGCTCAAAGCGCACGCGCTCGATTTCGAGCCGGTGCATTTCGGCGCTCAATAAATTCCTTTTTGTTTCCGCCTGCTCCAGTTCTTGTTTGAGCTGCTCGAGCTCTGATTCGTCGCGAGGAAGGTCTGTTTCGAGATTCGAAAGAATCACTTTCAGATCGCGAATGCGCCGGCGCTGCGCCAAGAACCCGGTCTCGAGAGGCACATCACTACCGCCCGTGACAATCCCTAAGGGATCGATGACTTCGCCCTCGGGCGTTACGAGGGTGCTGTAGTAACCGTTCCGATTCCACAGCGATAAACCCGATCGGAGGTCGCGCACCACAACCACGTCGGAGAGCAGATACTCCGCGACATCGTGATAACCTTCTTTGACCGAAACGACGTTCATGAGAGGAGCGACCACCTCGGCCTCGCCGAGCGGCAACTCCTTATGAGTTTTGCGCGACAACGCAAGCGGAATAAAGCTACCCCGTCCGGAAGCCTCATTTTTCAGGAATTCGATCGCTTCGACACCCTCACGGTGGCCCTTCACGATCACGTACTGCAGCCGCTCTCCTAAAACCGCCGTGAGGGCTTTTTCGTAGGCTTGGGGCGCTTCAATGACTTCAGCGACTAAGCCGTAGATGCCGTTGGGCGAACTCTCTTGCTGTTTTTTGAGCATGATGGCGCGCACGCCTTCTTGACAGCCCTCGTAGTTCTTCTGAAGGTCTTCGAGAGAGAGTAGGCGCGAGCGATTTTCCTGAATCTGCTCCTTGAGCGATGCAATTTGTTTCTGCTTTTCTTCGCGGGCAGTGCCGAGAGCTTGTATGCGCGCCTGCGCCAACGTGGACTCGAGAACACGCTCGCGGATCTGCGCGCGCATGCTCGCCAAGGATTGGTCGGTTTCGGTAATCTTATTTTCGGTCTCCGTCAGTGCCTTGTTTGCTGCGATCAACTCTTCGCCGCTACGAGTCAGTTCGACGGTGATTTCTCCGCGCCTTTTTTCTTTAGCAAAAGCGTCGTTTTTGAGAGATGCGATGTGACCGGCGAGCTCGATCAGCGCTTCCTTTTCCCGTTCGAGCTCGGTTTGCGCCATGCGAATTTCGGACTGTAATTTTTCCAGTTCGCGTTCTTTGTCGGAAAGGAAAGTCTCCTCGAATAGCGACAGCTGAATAAAACTGTTTTTAGCCTTATCGAGCTCTTCGATCTCAGCTGCGAGCGTGCGCGTGCGCTCTTGCAGCTGCACGAGCGCGTCGTTGAGCTCGTGCTCGGTTTGGTCAAGTTGTGCGAGGTCCTTACGGAGAAATTCGCATTTTTGCTCGTCGCTCTGGAAAGCGGCGCGACGCCGATAAAGATCTTCTTGCTGCAGGCCGATTTCTTTATCGGCGTCGAGAAGCGAAAGGCGAATGGATTCGTTGTCCGCTTCTTTGCCGTGGAGCGCCGCGAGCATCTCGGCCCAGCGGTTTTCCGCGCTCGCGAGGTGGTCGGTCTGAGCCGCGATTTCCTGATCGAGAAGGCGGCGCTGCAGCGCGGCAAAGGCGAGATCCTTTTCTTTGAGCTCGGCCTTGAGAGTACGATACCTTTCGGCCTTTTTGGCTTGCAGCTCCATGGAGCGGATTTGCCGCTCGATCTCCCGAACGATATCCGCAACCCGCAAAAGATTCTGTTGGGTACGTTCGAGCTTTTTTTCCGCGAGAATCTTACGGCTCTTGTACTTGCTTGTACCGGCGGCTTCCTCGATCAGGCTGCGCCGCTCTTCGGGCTTGGAATTGACCAGTTCATCGACCTTGCCTTGCTCGACAATCGAATAAGCTTTACTGCCGACGCCGGTGCCGAGGAAAAGCTCGACGACATCTTTCAAGCGCGAATTGATTTTATTGATCGCATATTCGGATTCGCCCGAGCGAAACAGCCGACGGGTCACCATGATCTCACTGAAGCTGCTGTACTCCGCCAGACTACGGCCGTCTTCGTTATCGAAAATGATGGAAACCTCAGCCATTCCCGTGGCCGGGAGGCTGTCACTGCCGTTGAAAATGACGTCTTCCATCTGGTGACCCCGAAGATGGCGCGGGCTTTGTTCACCCATCGCCCATCGCAGGGCGTCCACAATGTTCGACTTGCCGCAGCCATTGGGACCGACGACGGCGGTAATGCCGGGGTTAAACTCGACCACGGTCCTTTGCGCAAAGGACTTAAAGCCGGTCATTTCAAGGCGTTTTAAACGCATAATGCATTTCTATCCAGGGAAGTTGTGAGACTTATTGAGAGCGAAGCGTAACCGCAATATTCCACAGCTTGGGTGGAGCTGTCAAGGAAAAATCACAATATACAGTGCGGCGGGAAATTTCTTAACCCAAGATATAGACGAACCGGCAAACGTAGATAGCGACAGATTCAAAAAACCCTGAACGCTTTGGCCTGGCGCCAAATAGTATTCGGTGAAACGCTTTTACTAGGTCAGCAGAACGAAAATAAAACTATTTTTCGAAAAGCTCAGTGTTCCAATAGGAGACATCGACTGTGTTTAGGAACGGCATCCATTCCTTATAACGAGACATGCTAAATGTCTCCTGCATAAACGGCGTCCATTGCGGCTTCATCGGCCTGCGGACGAGAGGCATGGCGGCCTGCTGTGGCGTCCTGCCACCCTTGCGCCGATTACATTCGTGACAGGAGCAGACGACATTTTCCCAAATCGAGGTGCCGCCTTGAGACCGCGGTATGACATGATCGAGGTTGAGCTCGTGCCTGGGCAGTCTGCGTCCACAGTACTGACAGGTACATTTATCGCGAGCATAGATATTGTAGCGGCTAAAGCGAACTTGACGCTTGGGGACGCGATCGTAGGTGACCAGCAGGATCACTCGAGGAATCCGGATAACGCGATTGACCAACCCAATGGTCTCGTCATGGGCTGAAATCGAGAGTTCGCTCCAAGTATCAAAATCAAACGTTTGGTATTGCTCGTTAACCGCCCGCGCAATTCCCTGATAGAGAAGCACGAAAGCACGGCGAACCGAAGTGACGTGAATCGGCAGATAAGAGCGATTGAGAATGAGGACTTTGGTGTTCAGTATGCCGTAAACGGGCGCGGTAGCCGGATAGGCCATAGGTTATTTGCGACTTATTCGGTTCAAAATATCGGGCATGAGGGTGATTGTCAATGCAACAATCGAGCGAACGAGCCGCAGACGCTTGATCTTACGGCTGAATTCCTCTATAAACACAGCGAGTTGTAGATGCGTTGTGGGATTCGCCGCAACTTCGGATGATTCCACGTCAGAAACTCCCTCCTGTTCGTTACCCGTTTAGCTCCGATGAAACAAGAGATTTTTATTAATTCGACCCCCCAGGAAAGCCGTATTGCGATCATAGAGGACGGCCAACTCGCTGAATTTCTCATCGAAAGAAAAGCCGATATGGGGATCGCCGGCAACATTTATAAAGGTAAAGTGGCGCGAGTCCTGCCCGGCATGCAGGCCGCCTTCGTAGATATCGGGATGGACAAGGCCGGTTTTCTCCATGCCTCCGATTTCTCCACGGAGCCTGAGGATGTGGCGCTGATCGGCTCCTCGGGAGATGAGGTGGAGTTTGAAGAGGTGCCGAAACGCCCGCCGCCAAGGCGGGTTCCACTGGAAAAGCAGATTTCCCGGGGCGAAGAAATTCTCGTCCAAGTCGCCAAGGATCCTCTTGGTACCAAGGGTGCTCGCGTCACCTCACACGTTTCCTTGCCTGGTCGTTATATGGTTTTTATGCCGGGTACGCATCACATCGGGATTTCTCGCCGAATCGAGAGCGAGGAAGAGCGCAAGCGCTTAAGAGAAGTGGCCCAGGCCTTGAAGACCGACCAAGGCGGCTTCATCTTGCGCACGGCTTGCGAAGGGCGGAGCAAGCGGGAAATTCAGCGGGACTTGAGATTTCTCACCAAGCTATGGGCTCGGATTCAAGAAAAATCAGCAACGGTCGGGGCGCCTGCGCTGATTCATCAGGATCTCGACCTGATCATGCGCGCAATCCGTGACTTTTTCACTGCCGATACGGCGCAAGTCGTCGTCGATGCGCCGAAAGACCACCGGCGCATTATCGATTTTATTCACAACTTTATGCCGCGGCTCAAATCTAAAATCTTGCTCCACTCGGAAAAAACGCCGCTTTTCGAGCAGCATGCGATCGAGGAAAAGATTACCAAAGCACTGGAGCGCCGGGTCTGGCTGCGGTCGGGCGGCTACATCATCATCGAGCGGACCGAGGCCTTGACCGCAGTCGATGTGAACACCGGCCGATTCGTCGGCAAAAGGAACCAGGAAGAGACGATTCTCA
>JBIOXP010000130.1:0-5280 GCA_044869705.1 Binatia bacterium
GTTTCGAAAGGCGAGTATGTCCGGATCACTGAAGAGGAGCTTGAGAGCCTTGAGGCCGAAGCCAATAACGGAATCGAATTTCGCGAGTTCGTTCCAGTCGATAAGATCGATCCCGTTTATTTCGAGAGCAGCTATTACCTGGCGCCGTCCAAGGGCGCTGAAAAACCCTATCGTCTAATGGCCGAGACACTCGAGAAGACCGGCCGAGTCGCCATAGCGCAAACTGTTTTCCGTGAGAAAGAAAGCCTAGTCGCCGTCCGATCAGTAAATAATGGCCTGGTGCTGCACTTCATGTATTTTGCGAATGAGGTCCGTGATTTCGCGCAGATCCCCAAGGCAGAGGGTGCAAAGCTTGCACAAAAAGAGATCGACCTCGGCCGTAACTTGATCGAGAAGTTGTCATCCGATGAGTTTGAGTCCGAAAAATATCATGATGAATACCGCAAGCGGTTTCTGACGATGGTGGAGCAGAAAGCCAAGGGAAAAGAAATTACCACCCAACCCCGAGCGCAAGAGCGCCGCGGCAAAGTTGTCGATATATTTGAGGCGTTGAAACAGAGCCTCGAGCAAGCAGCGGCGCGAGAAACGCGAACTACAAAAAAACTTCATGCGGCGACAAAACCGGCACGGAAACGGCGAAAGGCTTAAGAGAGGTTTCTCCTATGGCGAACATACTTACGATAAGCGAAAGGGCGCGGCCCAACAGCCTTCTCGCGGTCTCGATGGCTATTAACATGATTGCCGTCATTCTGGGTGGCTCTCTCAGTGTTCACGCAAGCGCACACCAGGAGTATGACTGGGCAATTTTTTTCTTTCTCCTCGGTGTTTTGAATGCAGTGACGGCTCTCGTGAGCTCGAGGAGCAGATCGGCCAGGCGGGTTTCGTAGAACTTTGGAATCCCGAAAAGGGGACCGGGGTCGCCGCATCCAGCGCGGGCTCATTCAAGTCACGCCACATATTGACCGGCTGCTTTGAGTAATAGTTTGAGGTCGCTCGGTTTAACAAAGCCCAGAGCATCCGAGCTATCACGTCTCCTCCCGACAAGGCGGTCGTAAACGAAAGGAATCGAGCGCGCATGGATTCGGTGCATTCGTGCGATGACTTTAGCGCCGCCCATGAATAGCCGTGATCACCTTTAACGCCCGAAAATAATTCGCCTGATTCAGCTCCGGATTCTGCTGCTTCTGTTTCTGTTTTGGTTGTTTCTATTTTGCTCTCTCCGGGGAGGCCCTCGACGTTCTCCGGTGCGCTTTTCCGGGGGCGGAGTTTGTCTTTTTTGCGGGTCAATCGGCTCCGCGTTTGCCGCCGGAGCCACTCCCGATCCGTACTGACTCGCATAGACTTGAGTAAACTCCGCACCGAGAAAAAATATCAATCCAGAATAATAGACCCATAGCAAAACCGTGATTAGCGAGCCGGCGGCTCCGAACGTCGAGCTGACGCCGCTTCGACCGAGGTAAAGGCCAATCAAAACCTTGCCAATCGTAAACAATACGGAAGTCAGAGCGGCACCGATCCAAACATCGCGCCATTCAATTCTGACATCCGGCAAATATTTGTAGATCATTGCGAATAATACAGTGATTAGCAGAAACGAGATGACAAAATCGAGCCCATGCGCAAGCACCTCTGCGCCACCAAAATAGCCACCGACGAATTTTGTCAAGCTAGCGGCTACTGCGCTTACCACGAGCGAAACCAAGAGCAGGAATCCAATTCCCAGAAGCATCGCATAAGAGACGAATCGTTGTCGAAGAAAGCCCCAGATTCCCTGTCCCGGCTTTGGCTCCACACCCCATATGGTATTGAGGGCCGTCTGCAACTGGCCAACGACTCCGCCGGCGCCAAGAATCAACGCGATGAAGCCAATCACCGCTGATATCATGCCGGTTTTCGGCTGGCTGCTGGCGTTTTGAATCATTCCCTGAACCGCTTCGGCGCTTTGTTGACCGACCATCCCTTCAATCGTTCCAACAATTTGCTTTTGTGCGGCTTCCTGGCCGAATACCAGACCCGCAATTGCAATCACGATGATCAGCAGCGGCGCCAAAGAGAACAGCGTGTAGTACGCGAGGGACGAGGATAATTGAAACGGCTGGTCCTCGAACCACTGCATTGCCGTGGTTTTCAGTAAGATCCAGACTGATTTTTTCTGTTCCATAATAGATGACTGCACTGCGCGCAAACATTATGCCGCACAATTTCTTCGAGGAACGTCTTACTTCTCGAACATTCGGGATGCCCCATGACCGAGAATTGACGCGCATCGACTGGTGATATATCGATTGCGGCTTCGGACGGGCCGCAACAACATGGCTTCTGTTTGACAGGCCGCAGAAAAATCGACAACGATTCACGCTTCACGAGCCAGATACGATTCGCACGCCATATTTTGTGCTCCGCTGGTCATTAAACAGCGGAGGATCCTTTAAACAGCGGAGGATCCTTTCCCGAAATTGTCCGCTAGCCGGGCAAAATCACTCCTGCGGATCTCGACGGATACAATCTCGAGCTGCAATCATTCGAGACAACAGCGTTGGAGCCGGGCGTCGAACCCCACCGGGGGGAGTGAACGCGGTGCCCGAAAGCGAACGCTCGATCGAAATTTCGGACGAGCGATGTCAGTGATTGGGTTGCAGTGGTGCACCGAGGGTTCAACTCTAATCCGGTTAGCGCAAAGACCGCAACACAATCTGGTCCGCATAATTCTTCCAGAGTGGCATTGCGGTTGCTGAATAAGCCGACGGTATTGACGCCGAGGCCGCAAGCTAAACCGACACGGATGTGCGACGGAGCACGACCAATGAAACTCAGGAGCCATTCCTCTTTGTGTTACCGAGGGTTTCAGAGCTGGCCGCCTGTTTGGACGCGAGAATTTGGTCCAGAGACGTTTCCTTCGGGTGAGGTAGGGATCTTGGAGGATGTTCATAGGTCTGTACTAAAAAACCAGTGCTATCTGGTTATTCAGTACAACGGCAGCCGCTATGTAGGTGTTCTTCAGTGTGAGGACGGAGAATTTTTTGAACGGGTTTATCGATGCTTAAGCCAAGAACGCGGCAAGCCGATTCACGAAATCGGCGAATTGGATATTGATCTCGAGTATCGAGCCGGGCAACTTAACCCGCCGAACCCCCCGGGAGCGGCGCCAGCAAAAAAGACTAACCAATAATCTGCGCTAAGAAAGTTGGGGCGCGTTCTGGGCTGTCTACCTGAAAGATGAAAAACCCTGCATTGCAGAGATCGCGACAGCAATAACGCTGAGAACCGCGCAGAGAGCACAAGCATGAAGAAATCCGCAAAGTACTCCAGTCGTTGGCGCGCTCACGACGCTTGCGCATGGTAATTCTGCTCTGGGTTATTTTCGCGTTGGCGCTGGCTTCCTGCGCTCAGCACTCGGCAGATTTAAGGCGGCCTGCGGATGAATTTGCCGTGATCACCGATTGCGACCGAATGATGATCGGAGAGCAGGGCGCGGAGAAAAGGACTAAGTTGAACTACGTCTATGATATGCTCAATAGACGCTGGCTCGTCGTTGACGACAATCCAGCTATCACCGGCTGCCTGCTTGAACGGCATCGTTGGGTTACGTTGGTCTTGCCTGATGGACGCACGGCCGTACAAGCGCCGTATCAATCATCTAGTTTCTCTCCTTGACTTCAGCTCGAACAAAGAGGGGTGTGGCATCTGCCCGCACCGCTGCCTTGCAGTTTTGTGGCGGTTGCCATCACTGAATGTGTGTTGCGGGGCCGCTATTTCCAGGCAATCGGCTCGTAGCCTTTTTGCCGAAGGCAATTATTGACGAATTGCTGATGCGATGGTTGCGCCGGGCTAGGTCGAAACAATCCCTGTAAGAGCGCTTGCGTAAGACTGCCGACGGCACCACCGACCGCACCTGCAGCGGCACCCTGACCGGCGTTGCCAAAAATCGCGCCGCCTGCACCGCCCGCAGCGGCACCGGCGACGGAGCTTGTCGCAGCACCAGCGACGGGACTCCCGGTGGCAGAGCTGCCGCTCTCGGTTCCTGTCACTTCGGCCCGTACTATACAATCATCGATATCTTGTTTAGCTACGTCAGGACCTACCCGCATCAGATGTTCATTAGAAGCTAGGATCGGCTTCTGAGTTGAACACCCCGCGGCCATTGAGAGCAAAAGCCAAGCGAACATAGAATGTCGCGCCAGGTCTTTGGTGATGGCCATGAAAACACGTTGGCATACCTATAAAGGGTGTCAACAGAACTGTCCCGCTTATCTGGTTCGATATGTCAGACGTGAATGGATTCGCTCTACTGGCCGAAATGGATGCTTGTGCGAATGAGACCGAACATTCTCGTGCTCGTGTTGGTTTCCAAGGTTTCTGCTTGGGGTCGAGCCAAGATTGAAACGACTCATTCAACGCAAATCTGTGGCTCAGCGAAAATGCTGTCATGTATCACTATATGAGTCGGCGATCGATAGCGGCTTCGAAACTTTTGGGCGCAAAGTGATTGCGTCCCGACGCTTTATGATCAGTCTTGTAAAGCCGTGATACTGGAATATCCTCAGGCGGCTGAAAAATGACAATGGATTAGAGCACCGGATTTTTTAATCATGAGGCGTGGCGACGTCGGGGTTTGCGATGTGCTAAAAAATGCTGGAACGCCTCGGCGGTCAGATCGTCAATTTCTTTCTGCCGGTTCTTCTTCGGCACGCTTAGACGCCATAAATTACGTATTATTCGGCGCGCCTCGGCTATGAGGGCTTTACCCCTGACAGCCTTTGTCGTGTTCCTCTCGGCTTTTCGTTCCACGGCATCCCACGCTAAACAGACGGCGAGCGATAGCTGAAAATAGGATAACAGTCATTGTCATTGATGCAACATAGGCGTCGATGCGGCTACTTACAGCTTTTTCGTTGGTTCATACCGACTTGCGGGATGAGGGATGCTCTCGCATTTATACTCACTCGGCTGCTGGTTCCAATCGCCTGTGTCAATTTCTCTGATCGTGAAGGCTTCACTTACGAACGTCTAAGCCGAAGGCGCATTCAACTGGAGGCGCCGATGTTTAACAGGAACCATTGGAGTCAGTTGTTATTGGTCCAGCGCCGTGGTTCCGCGTTGCGGGAAACTTTGTTTCGACAGGGCCGGATGGAAGTATGGTCGGAAGCTTTAGGAATCATTCCTGGGAGATTCAGTCCCATGCATTGATCCGATACTTCTGTTGGAATCAAGCGTCGTCCGGTTTTGAAGATTCGCTAGGTGGAGTAGGTGTTCGGCTCGGTCCAATCTCGAAGGTTTGGG
>JBIOXP010000131.1:0-9125 GCA_044869705.1 Binatia bacterium
GGAACAGGTCGGCTTCGGCGCGTTTTGGAAGGGTGAATCGAACAGCACCGATCCGCTGATTATGCTGTCAGCCGTAGCAAGCCGGACCAAGACCATTAAGCTCGGCACGGCGATTTATCACATCTACGGACGTAGTCCGGTGACTCTCGGCATTCAATCTGCGACGTTGCAAGATCTTTCTGGAGGACGGTTGCTGCTTGGCCTCGGCGTGGCAAACAAGAGCATTGCGGGGTGGCATGGTGGAGTGTTCGATCGGCCGTTAAAAAGAGCGCGCGAGTACATCGACATCGTCCGGAAGGTCGCCGCCGGCGAACGCGTCGAATACGAGGGTGAAATCTATCATACCGGCAAGCGATTTCAGCTTTCTTGGAAACCGAGTCATCCGGATCTGCCGGTATATCTCGCCGGGTTGGGTCCGCAAATGACCAAGTTGGTGGGGAAAATTTCCGACGGGGTATTCATCAATATGGCGACGCCGGCAAAGGTAAAAGAAATCGCCGCGCGCGTGCGCGAAGGCGCGATCGAAGCGGGGCGCGATCCGGACAAAATCGAGATCATTGCCAAGTCGCGCGTCTCGCTCAATCCGGATAAAAGCTTGGCGCGGGCGAAACTGCGGCAGGTGCTGACCTTTTACAACATCGCCGATCATTACAGCGATATGCTGCGCGGCATGGGTTTCGAGAAAGAAGTCAATGCCATTCACGAGGCATTTCAAAAAGGCGGCTTCAAAGCGGCGATGGGCGCGCTCACTGACGATTATATGGACAAGCTGCCCGTCGTGCCGGCCAGCGACATTCGTGAGATCAAGGAAAAGATGAAACAGTTCGAGGCGGCTGGCGTCACGCGAATGGTGATTCCGTATGTTCCCGTCACTGAACCCGTCGTCGAAGATGCCCGCAAATTTTTTGAAGCTTGGGGTAATTCGTAAAAGGTCTAGAGTCTTTGCGTCTCGAGTCTAGCGTTTAGGTCCGAACTCGAGGCGCGCATTCGTGACCCGAAAGTAAAATTCAATAAAGGGAGATTTTTATGTGTGATTTTGCTGCAGATGCCAAGGCAGCCGATACGCGCGTTGCTCGGGTTCGGCATCAAGCCGGACGAAGTCAAGATCATGCTCAAAGACAACCCTGCCAAGCTGATGTGGTTGGACCAAAATTAGGTCGGGGGGTGCCGCTTTTCGGGATGAGGAAATGTAGGCGGCGCAGCATGCTGCGCCCTCTCAGGACCTAGCGGCGACGACGTCATTTTTTAGATGACTTTTGCGCCGTGCTCGCGCAGAAGCTCCTTCAATAAAGATCTGTGGCAGTGGCTTTCTTCTTCGCAGTAGCAGCCCACGGAAAAATTTGTCTTCGATGAAAGCGCGGCGAGCAATGTGATGAGCCTTTTCGCCGCCGGCTTCTGCATCTCACGCCGGTAACGCCGAGCATAATCGGTCCAGTGTTTGGTTGTCAGTGGTTTAGAGAAGAACCACGAGACAAGTGGCGCGCTGGGTGACAGTTCGGGAAGCCAAACATCGAAATAGTTGCGCCGAGCGTAGTCTTTCTTCAGGACGCCGCGTGGCGGGTGACGGACAGTGCCGATGCGCAATCCTTCGGCAGGACGCCGGGCCGTCCCGAGTCGAACAATTCGGACTGCCATGAGAATTGATTAATCCTTCCGCTGTGCATCTGCAATTGCGCGATACGTAAGACCAATCATGCGGCCGCGGTTTAGCAGCATTCCGCCAAATCTTCATTCCCCGCACCCCTTTTGCCGGTTTTCACCGCCACGACCATAAAGCCTCGCGTATTTTATTCGATCGTTTTTTTTCACACTAAAGCGGAACTGATCTAGAGGTGACTCACCGGGTAGATCATGAATTCCAGCAGGTTCGAATCGGGATCGCGCACATAGATGCTTTTGCCCTGGGCGCGGCCGTGGTCGCGCCCGCCCAGACGTTCCACCGGACCGGCGACGATTTTCGCGCCGGCTTGATCGAGGGTCGCGCGCAGCGACTCCGCCGAGCCCTCCCACACGAAGCAGAAATCACCACAACCCGGGACGGCGGTCGGTCCGCGCAGAGTGAAGCGGTCGCTCTGCCATCGCTCCGGAGCATGAAAATTGATCTTGTGATCCCCGAAATGGACGGAGTAAGAGTCTTGCCTTTCCTGAATGCCGAATCCCAGCGATCGGTAGAACTTCAGCATCGCGTCGGTGTTCTGGATCGGAATGGCAACATGATCAAAACTTCGAATCGGCATCGCGAGCCTCTCCGCTAAAAGAAAAAAATCATCCGTATTTTTTAACTGCGCTCTCGATGGCGCCGCCGGCTCTAGCCAGATCCTCCGGTGTCATGACCGGATGGATCTCGAGGCTTGCGTTAAACGCGAGGAACCATGGCTCGGCGATCGCCGGAATTTGTGACGCGTTTTGCATCTCGAGAAAAACATATGCGGTCCGCTGTCCCTTGTCGTCGGCAAAATAGACCGCCTCGGGTTTCAGGTCTGTCAGAATAGATTGGATCTTCGCGCCCAATTGGCCAGACTTGGCGGCGGCATTTCCGGACTCGACGGGAATATTGACCTTCAGCAAAAATCGCATAACGACCTCCAAAAGTCTTGGTGAATTCTTTACTACCCGACAACTGCTGAAGCGGCAATGCTTTGCAAGCGCGCTTCATTTGCTTCGGCGCGTTACTTTTGTAGCTCGCGGGCGATGCGCTCAGTTTCACGCATGACTCGCAGCAGGTTCCCGCCCCAGAGTCTTTCGATCTGCTCTTCGCCGTAGCCGCGGCGAGCCAGCTCCAGCGTAACATTGAATGTTTCGCTGGCATCGTTCCATCCAATCACGCCGCCGCCGCCATCGAAATCGGAGGAGATGCCGACGTGATCAATGCCGAGCAAATTCACGGCATAATCGATATGATCGACGAAGTCGTTGAGCGTTGCCGGCAACTCGCCGGGATAGCTTTTATCGAGGTCTTCGAGTTTGCTCTCGTATTCCGCGCGCCGCTCAGCGGGCCACGTCTTTAGCGCCGCTTGTAAACGCGCCCGTTGGTCGGGTCCTTTGATCTCGGGAAGATCGTATTCCTTCTGCAGCACGGCGAGCGCGGCGAGGCGCTCCGGCGAATCGGGTTTTGTCGTTTTAAGAAATCCACCGTACGCAACCATCTGAATGACGCCACCGGTTTTCTGGAGCGCCAACAATTGCTCGTCATCCATGTTGCGACTGACATCGCAGAGGGCGCGAATGGCCGAATGCGATGCTATGACCGGAGCCTCGGATAACGCGGCGATTTGCATCATCGCCTCTTTCGAGACATGAGAGACGTCCACCATCATACCGAGCCGATTCATTGCCGCGAGAACTTCTCCGCCAAACGGCGATACGCCATGCCACTTCCAGCCGTCGCGTTCGCCGGTGTGCGAGTCGCCGAGTTGATTGTGGCCGTTGTGAGTCAGGGATAGATAGCGCGCACCGCGATCGTAAAACTCCTGCACAAAGCGCACGTCTTCGCCCAGCGCATAGCCGTTTTCGACGCCCATGAAGGCAAGTTTTTTCCCCGCGGCGCGGATTCGCGGTGCGTCAGCCGCGTTGAATGCCAGCTCGATTCTGTCGGGCGCGATCACACGCGTGAAGTGATGAACCGCGTCGAATTTTTCTATGGCGCGACGGTAGGCCCGTTCGAACCCGGGGGCTTTAAGTGCTTCGGCATTTTGCGTCTCGCGGGTCTGAGCGACAAAGATGCTAAAAAACAAACCGTCGAGACCGCCGTCAACCATATTCGGTAAATTAAACTGGGTCTCGAGACGCTGTGTGTAATTGCGCTCCGAAACCAAGTCAGCCGGAGCGAAGTCGATGTGACTGTCGAGCGTGAGCACTCGCTCGTGAATCGCCCGCGCGTGCTGCAGGAAATCAACCGTTTCGCCGAAAGCTTGTTCGGCCGAGCTCGAGGAAAGCGTAGTCATCGTGGTGAGGAGTACAAGAATTCTTTACGGGAAAATCCTTGTCGCGATGGTAATGACGTACGCCAAGGTATCAGATCCTCGAGGGTTGATCCACTTGTGAGTGGAACGCGATGGGGCTCTATGGAAAACGACAGAGCGCGAGTCGAGCGCAGTATGCGCGCGCGCCAGAACCGGCGGCGCTGATGGCTCAACGTCGCTAAATGAACGCAGCACCGAGTGTCTAAGATCTGCACAAAACTGAGCGAGCGATTCACTCACCAGAATCGGGCTGCTTCTATTTCAAACACTTAGATGAAACGGAGAGTGGCTTGTTTTTTGCCTAACGTCGCTCGGACCTGCAAATCACGCAAGCTCGAATTCAATGGAGGCGACATCATGTCGGATTTCGTTTCTTACGCGTTGTTAGCTGCCATTTTCGTGATAACCGGACTGCGGATGTTCGTCGAGAAGCCCAAGAAGCTAACAGAAACAGAAGCGGGTGCACGGCCGGAGTAGCGGCAATGATTGAGTGTCACGGAGCGGGTCAACGGTACCTGCGGCACTCCGCTGGGGCTCCTAGGGGCCCCAAGTTGATGCAAACAAGCCCTTCAGTTTTTGCTGAGAGACTTAAAAAACCCCTCCTGTTCCAGCTCCTTTAGGAACCGCGTATTCACGAAGTCTTCCGGCTTTTTATTTTTCACCGCCGGAAGCCTTAACGCGACCTCGTCCATGGCGTTGCGAATGCCCTCCAGGTTCGGGCGAGCGCTGTAGTCGGTTACCTCGACGAAGCTTTTATACGTCGCGTCGAGAATCTCAGGATCTGACGCCGTTTTCAAATATTTAAGGACGGCTTTTATGGTGTGATCTTTATTCCTGGCGGCAAAGTAGACGCCCTCAATGTATCCCTTGAGAAAGTTTTTGACTATCTGCGGATGTTCGCGCGCAAAGCGGTCGGTGGTTTCGAGCGTTTGTTGTGGATAAGGAATTTTAAGATCCGGGATGCTGACTAAAATGTTAAAACCGTCCTTCTTCGCCATTAAATCCAGCGGCGGCGAAATGATCGTCGCCTCGATACTGCCAGCGAGCAGCGCCTGATAGCGGCTCGGCTGGGTGCCGAGCTGAAGAATGATGAGATCCTTGGCATCGATGCCAAATTTTCTCAGCACCAGGCGGAGCGAGGTATCTGTACCCGAGCCAAACCGGCTCATGGCGACCCGTTTTCCCTTGAGTTGATCCCAGCGAGTTATGCTCTTGGCGGCGACGATGCTGTATGGCGGTGTATTCACACAACTGGCTACCACAATAGCGTCTCCGCCTTGGGTGCGCGACGCAATCGTCACCGGGCCCGAGGTGACCGAAATCTTGGCGTCGCCGGCCATGGCCGCCTGGGCCAAAACGGAACCGGAGTCGAAGACAACGAGCTTGGGCTCGATATCATACTTTTTGAAAAGTCCCGCGTCCCTGGCAACGAAAGAGTAGATCATGTTGATTGCCGGCCCGGCAATACCGACGATCGGTTGATCCACTGCAAGAAGAGCGATGGGGTACGCGAAAACCGTTAAAAGGACCGCCGCTAGTCCAGGGGCTATACTCGCAGGGATTCGCTTCACACGGTCCTCATGGCGGTTGGTTTATAGTCAATGAGCTGAGCGAATTCAATAGCAATTATCGAAACCGGTTAGCAGCCGTCGATTGACGGGCGGCGAGATGCCACCTCTTCGTCGGAAAAGACTCTAATTTTCCAATTGGCTGAAGAATCGCTCGCTACGCAATTCATTCAAAAATCGCAAATCGATAAATTCCTGCGGTTTCCTGGTCTTCGCGGCGGGCACGCGCAGCGCGACTTCGTCAATCGCATTGCGAATGCCATCGAGATTGGGTTCGGCGCTATAGTCCGTCACTTTGATAAAGCTCTCGTAGGTCGCGTCAAGAATTTCCGGATCGGAGATTTTTAGATACTTCGTAATCACTCTCTTGGTCTCGTCTTTGAATTTGGCGCTATAGTAGATCGCCTCAACGAAACCCTTGAGAAAACCCTTCACGAGCTTGGGATTATCGCGGTTCAAACGATCGGTCGTTTCGATAACGAGTTGCGGATAGGGAATTCCTAATTGCGCGATGTTTGTGAGAACAGACCATCCTTGCTTTTTGGCGATGAAATCCAATGGCGGAGAGACCAACGTGGCGTCGATGGCTCCCGCCGAGAGCGCTTGCAGTCTTGTGGGCTGTGTCCCGCCTTGTAAGATGATCAGATCCTTGGTTGCGTCGAGTCCGAATTTTTTACATACCAACCGAATCGCTGTGTCCGTTCCGGAGCCGAAACGACTGACACCAACCCTCTTGCCTTTAAGCTGGTCCCAACTGCTGATCCCTTTGGCTGTCACCAGACTATAGGGAAGGGTGTTTACGGCGGACGCAATGATAATCGCATCGGCCCCCTGAGCGCGAGCCGCAATTGTTGTCGGTCCCGAATTGATGGCGATTTTGATCTCACCGGAGCGAGCGACCTGCGCGAGAGTCGAGCCGGATTCGAAAGTCAGCAACTTGACATCCACACCGTGCTTTTTCCAAAGTCCGGTGTCATGGGCCAGATACGCGTAAATCAGATTGACGCCAGGGCCAGCGACACCGGCCATCACCGGTGTGTCAGCCCGAGCGAGTACCGGAGAGCTGAAAGCGAGAAGTGACAAAAAGAGCACGCGCCACGTTCCGCTCCGATGTAGACCCAAGATGTCTCGTTCCTTTCGCTACGCCGACGTCACGGCGATGCTCTGGTGTTAGATGCGCGGGGCGGCCGTTCGGTCGCGGGAGCGCGAATCAGCTGTATTCTAACTTAGAAAGGTATTATCGCCAAGCTTCAGAAAGTTTGGTCGGGGGGATCATGCGCTTTCCTGCGGAATTGTTTGCATCACACCAAGATGTCCGAGAAGCCCTCGAAATACCGCGTCAAATTTCTTTGTCATCTCGAAGCTGAGAGATCCTGACCGAATTGCATCACTACTCAATCAAGCGGCGGAACAACTCGGCAGTACGCGTAACCCAGGGGCTTTGGCTCCGAGCGATTACTGAACAACCAGCGCTTCGGCCGTGCTCACGGTGATATCCCGGATTTTGGCAGGCAGATTGAAAGGCTCGTCGATATTGAATCCATTGGGATTATTCGGCGTGCGGGAAAAATACCTTACGAGCTCCTGCACAAGCGGCTTTGGTAAGGGATAGCCATTCATTTCTGCTGCAGTCAGTTGAAATTGCGCTTTGCCGTCTCGCGTGCTGAGAACTCCGCGCGCGGTCACTGGCACCTGCCCGGAGATATAACTCAAAGGGTCCAACATGCCGCCGGAGCTTCGACCGCGTTTGAAATCATCCATGTCAACGAGAACGCGGCCGGCAAGCTGTCGATCACTAAGAAAGCGGATATGTGGCTCGGTTAGACCGCGCGGAATTTTGTCCTTGATGTTGAAAGCTAGATAGGAGTTGAGCTCCGGCTCCGTGATCGGTGTGCGCTTCGGAGTTGCGAGCTTTGCGGTGGCGTTTTGATTGATCTCATCGACTTTTCGAGCAAAACTGTTGCCTTCTTCGCGCGAAATCTGCGGCGCCGCGGTCGTGGAAACTGCAATCGCAAGCGTCGAAATCAAGAACAACACGCTCGAAGGAAAGGAAATACTTGCCATAGAAAGATTTTAAAGATGAAACGGGTTCATTACAATTACGAGCTTCCGTGAGCCTCGTGCTGAAGCGCATTTGCGCCGTCACTAGCTTGCAAATGCAGCTTTCGCATAGTTAAGTGAAGACCATTCAAAGGGACTGCTAGGAGCGAACTATGGCGGAGAATTTGAAGCCCCGGAGTTCAGTGATCACCGACGGGCCGGATCGCGCACCCTCGCGCGCGATGCTCAAGGCGGTGGGCTTTAGCGACGACGATTTGCGCCGGCCGATCATCGGTGTCGCCAACACTTGGATCGAGATCGGGCCCTGCAACTATCACCTGCGCCGACTCGCGGCGAAGGTGAAAGAGGGGATTCGCGCCGCCGGCGGCACACCGATGGAGTTCAACACGGTTTCGATTTCCGACGGCATTAGCATGGGCGCAGAAGGCATGAAATGCTCGCTGATCAGCCGCGAGGTGATCGCCGATTCCATCGAGCTGGTGGCGCGCGGCAACCATTTTGATGGGCTGGTTTGCTTGTCCGGCTGCGACAAGACGAATCCAGGGGTGGTGATGGCCCTCGCACGGCTCGATATTCCCGGGTTAGCGCTCTACGGCGGCTCCATTGCGCCGGGCCACTTGGGCGAAAAGGATTTGACCATCCAAGACGTGTTCGAAGCGGTCGGCGCTTTCGCAAGCAAGCGCATCGATGCGGAACAATTCTTGGCGGTTGAGAATGCCGCTTGCCCGGGAGCGGGCGCCTGCGGCGGCCAGTTTACGGCGAACACAATGTCGACCGTGATGGAGTTTCTCGGTATCTCACCGATGGGCAGCAACGGAATTCCCGCAACCGCTACGGAAAAGGATGAAGCTGCGTTCAGCGCTGGCAAACTGGTCATGGAATTGCTTAAAGCGGACCTGCGTCCTTCTCGGATCATCACGCGCGAGGCGATTGAAAACGCGATCGCATCGGTGGCGGCCACGGGAGGTTCGACCAATGCCGTGCTGCACTTGCTGGCGATCGCGCGCGAGGCCGGCGTGGATTTAACCATCGAGGATTTCGATCGGATCAGCGAACGGACGCCGCTGATTGCCGATCTCAAGCCGGGCGGTCGCTTTGTCGCCAACGATCTTTATAAAGCCGGAGGCATTCAGCTGGTCGCGAAGCGTTTGCTGGATGCCGGAATGATTCATGGCGAGGCGCTGACGGTTTTGAGAAAGACCATCGCCGAAGCAGCGCAAATGACCCAGGAGACTCCGGGGCAAGAAGTGGTGCGGCTGATGTCGCAGCCCCTAAAAAAGACCGGCGGCTTGGTGATTCTCAAAGGCAATTTGGCGCCGGAAGGCTGCGTGGTCAAAGTGGCGGGACACGAACGCATGATTCACAAGGGTCCGGCGCGCGTGTTCGATCGCGAGGAAGACGCATTTCAAGCTGTGCAAGCCGGAAAGATCAAAGACAACGACGTGGTCGTGATTCGCTATGAAGGGCCGAAGGGCGGCCCCGGCATGCGCGAGATGCTCGGTGTCACTGCGGCGCTGGTCGGAGCCGGTTTGGG
>JBIOXP010000132.1:0-7347 GCA_044869705.1 Binatia bacterium
CGCCGAATTGCACATGTGCGCCGGCATCGGAAGTGCCAACCAGTACATACGGACTGCGCAGAATTTCGCCCATCGCGTCCCAATCACCGCCGTTGTTCGCGTTCCAAAAAACCGTCCCGAGATCTTCTTCCAAAGCCAAGTCCAAAAACGCATCCAGGGCGTCCTGATTGCGCAGCGCCGCCAGCTCGGCGAGAGTCTTGCCGACATATTTTTGATTTTCCGGCTTCACCACTTTTTCAACCCGCGGAATATCCCAGCGCCGGTGGAAGTTTGTCGGCCGCGGGTCGGCAAAGTCGGCGCGCAACTTTCGCCGCGTGTCCGGGTCGGCCAAAGCTTGCTTACGAACCTCCACGGGCAGGAACATCAAATTCTTCCAGGTCGGGAATTCATCGAAAACCTGGCAATCTTTCAATGTGAAATGGCGCACCAGCGGCACCGTATGCGACAGACCGTAGGCTTGATAACCCGCTTTGAAAATCGGCTCCACGGCATTGAGCTGTTCGCGCCAGAGATTGGGCTCGACCCAGCGGTGCTGCAGGCTTTGCCATAAGACAGGCCGCTGGGTGCGCTTCGCAAGCTCATGATAGAAATCAAAATGTTCAATTTTATTGCGCCCGAGGATCGTTTCGATGACCCCGGCGTTGCGCTCGGCGAGGACATCACACAGGGCAAAAAGCTCATCGTCATCCGCCAAGCGGCTCGCCACCGGCTTTCCATCCTCGCGCATGTGCCGTTCATTGCGATTGGTGGATATGCCTAAGGCGCCGCCTTGCATCGATTCCAGAACCAGTGCGCGCATCTTTTGCACTTCGGCGCTGGTGGCTTTACGCTCGACGGCCTCTTCGCCCAGCACATTGTGGCGCACGGCGATGTGACCGACTAGACCGCCGACATTGATGCCCAACTTGCCCTCGAAGTTATCGAGGTACTCACCATAGCTATGCCAGTTCCATGTCACGCCTTGTTCCAGGGCATGCCGCGGAATCGCTTCGACCCGAACAAAACTTTTCACCACGGCGTCCTCATCGCCCTGTTTGATGGGCGCCAAGGTTAATCCGCAATTGCCCATGACGACTGTGGTAATGCCGTGCTGCGGCTCACAGGTACCGTATGGATCCCAGAGCATCTGCGCATCCAAATGGGTGTGGTGATCGATGAATCCAGGAGAAACCGCTAAACCGGCGGCGTCGATCGTGCGGGCGGCGCTCTCGGTTAAGCGCCCGACTTCAGCGATCTTGCCGTTTTTGACGCCGACGTCAGCAACATAAGATGGAAGTCCGGAACCGTCGACGACGCGGCCACCGCGAATGATCAGATCGTACGCCATTACTTATCCTCCATTAGTCATGCAAAGCTCGCATTCGAAAATATTCTTGTCAGCACCATACGCAATGACAACATGGCCGTCAACCATGCGGTCGTCGCCGCGTGTGGGCTTCCTGCGAATCCATTGGTCAGGGCCTCGTATTGACCTTCCCGCACCATCAACTTAGTATGACCGACGGTTTGAGGAGGTCGTAATGGCTGATGTCACCGACATGAGGGGCTACATCGAATTATTGGAATCGATGGGTGAGTTGCGTCGCATCGAAGGCGCTGACTTGAACACCGAGGTGGGAGCCTTGACGGAGCTTGCCGCCGATAAACAGGGACCTGCGCTCCTGTTCAGCAACTTTGACGGCTACCCCGAGGGATTCCGAATAATTTCCAATGTGTTTCGCACGTGCAAACGCACCGGACCGGCAATGGGCATCGACGCGGAGAACGGTATCGACTATCTGCACGCCTGGAGAAAAAAGCTCGCCGCTTACAGGCCGGTCGCCGTAGAGCAGGTCGAAGGCGGTCCGGTGATGGAAAATCAGATGGCGGACGATAGAGTTGATCTGTACAAGTTTCCGACCCCCAAATGGCACGATCTCGATGGCGGACCGTTCATTGGCACCGGCTGTGGCGTGATCACCAAAGACCTGGAAACCGGAAAGATTAATATCGGCACGTATCGCGTCATGGTGCAGGATAAGAACCATGTCTCGGTCAAGATGAACATGGGGAAGCACGGCCGTCTCGCCTTCGAGCGGGCACGCGACGCCGGCAAACCGCTGCCCATCGCGATCACACTTGGCCAAGGCCCCGCCGTTTTTCTTGCCGCTCAGATGCCCTTGCCACCTGATGTGAACGAGTATGAATTCGCCGGCTACCTGCAAGGAGCTCCGGTGGCGGTCGCGCGCGGTGCTGTCACCGGTCTGCCGATTCCGGCCAATGCCGAAATCGTTCTCGAAGGCGAGTTACCCCCGATGAAAGACGAGGACATGCCGAAAGAAGGCCCGTTCGGTGAATGGCCGGGATATTTCACCGAAGAAAATATCGGCGAAACTCCGGTCATGACGGTCAAGCGAGTTTATTACCGCAACGATCCTGTCCTTCTCGGCGCACCGCCGCTCAAACCGCCGTCGAGCTATTTGCCGATGCCGCTTGGCGCGGCGACGCTCTGGGAGCAGCTCGAGAAGGCGGGCATTCCGGAGGTTAAGGGAGTCTGGGGCTTTGTCTACGGCGGCCAGCCGGGGCCTTTCACGGTGATTTCGATCAAGCAACGCTATGCGGGCCATTCGAAGCAAGCGCTGCTGGTCGCGGCTGGCGCCCGCGCAGGCGCGTACGGCGGCAAATTCGTTGTTGTCGTGGACGACGATATTGATATTACCGATCCGGGCGAGGTCATTTGGGCAATCGCAACTCGCTGCTACGTCCGCGGCGGAATTGATGTTGTGAAGGATGTCTGGGCATCGGTTTGCGAGCCCGCCATGCCGCCGGACGAACGCTCGCCGCGTGGTTATACTTCGGACCGAGTGTTGATCGATGCCTGCCGGCCGTACAAATGGATGGATGAGTTTCCGGCAGTGAATGCCTTTTCCAAGGAATACAAAGAAAAAATAGCCGGTAAATTCAAAATTTGACAGCGACTGACACGATTTCTTTCGCCGGGATGCTATTTTTACACATACCGCAACGTCAAAGCTGTAGTCCGGAAGGAGTTTCCTATGGGAACACTTGAAGCTTTGAGTTTGGCTATGGGCACGGCCTGGACTTCGGGCATCAACCTGTATGCTACCGTCGCCGCATTGGGAATCGCCAATCGTCTCGATCTTATTTACCTGCCGCAGAATTTGGAAGTGCTGTCCCACCCGGGAGTTATCGCCATTGCCTGCATTATGTACGTGATCGAATTTTTTGCCGACAAGGTGCCCTACTTGGATACCGGCTGGGATGCGCTGCATACGTTTATCCGGGTGCCCGCCGGTGCAATTTTAGCGGCGCGATCATTAGGCGATATGAATCCCGCACTGGAGCTAATGGCGCTCCTTGCCGGCGGTTCGATCGCTCTCGTCGCGCACGGTACCAAAGCGACCACGCGTCTCGCGATCAATGCCAGTCCCGAACCGTTTAGCAATTGGGCCGCAAGCGTTGCCGAAGACGTGACGGTTTTCGGCAGCATTTGGCTAATGTTCAATCACCCGATCATCATGCTGCTAGTCGTGCTGCTCTTTCTGGCACTCGTCGCCTGGATCGCGCCAAAAATTTACCGCCTCGCCAAACGCGGTTTTTATGCCCTGCGCAACAAAATCCGCGGCGTGAAGCCCGATCAGCCGGCGCCGAACGGATCATCGCCAATACCGACTTGATTCGCACCTATTTTCCTTAATGGGTTCTCGACCGGTGACCGCGAATACCAGACTCCCTGCCGTGCCGCTCACCCTGGAAGGTGCATTTATCCTGCACCAGATATTTCGCGTTCGTTGGACTGCTTGGCGCGGTCTCGGTAGCACCGATCGCAAGCACGTCTTGAGTCACGCGATCAGCACCTTTGCCGCCATGGAAGCCAATCAGCAAGAACCCACGGCTCTGTTCTCGCTCCTCGGCCATAAAGGCGATTTGATGCTGGTGCATTTTCGTAGAACTCTCGATGAGCTTAACCATGCGGAATTGACCGTCGCCGGATCCGAGATCAACGAATACCTCGAGCCGACCACCTCGTATCTTTCGGTCATCGAATTGGGTTTGTATGAAGCGTCCGTCAAACTCTATTCCGAGTTGACGGGCAAAGGATTGCAGCCGGGTACGGCAGAATGGAACCGTGAAATCGAAGCCGAGCTCGTCAAGCAACGCGCAGCCGCGGCGCCGCGCCTTTGGCCGGAAATACCGCATCGGCGTTATCTCTGTTTTTACCCGATGAACAAATTCCGCGGTGAAACAAAGAATTGGTACAGCGAGCCGATTCAGGAGCGTCAACGCATGATGCGCGAGCACGGCATGATCGGCCGACATTATGCGGGGCGGGTCACACAAATCATCTCCGGCTCGATCGGTTTCGACGATTGGGAATGGGGCGTCGATCTTTTTGCCGATGATCCACTCGTATTCAAAAAGCTCGTTTATGAAATGCGCTTCGATGAAGCCAGCGCGGTCTACGGGTTGTTTGGGGCATTTTTTGTCGGACTCCGCTTCCCCGCGGCACAGTTGGAAAATTTGTTCGACGGCAGCACTCCCAGCTTTACCTGATTCTCGCTCGTCGTCTGCCCCGGAGGTGTGATGCGACTCAAAGATAAAGTTGCGATCATTACTGGCGCTGCCCACGGCATCGGCAAAGCTTACGCACGGAGCTTCGCCGAAGAAGGCGCTCACGTCGTAATCGCGGATATCGACGGCCTTTCCGGGGAAGCGCTTGCCAAATCACTGCTCGATAGCGGGGTCTCAGCCTGGGCGCGCCGGACGGATGTGCGCGTTTTTGCCGACGTCCAAGGATTGATGCAGGAGAGCGTCGAGCGATTCGGCCGGATTGACATCTTGCTCAATAACGCCGCTATTTATGTGACCCAGAAGCTCTGGAAAGGGCCGGTCGAAGAGCTTTCCATCGCTGAATGGGATCGAGTGATCGAGGTCAACCTGAAAGGTGTTTTCCTGTGCAGCAAAGCGGTGATCCCAATCATGAAGCAGCAAAAAAGCGGCAAGATCATCAACATTGCGTCGGGCACATTTTTCAGCGGCTCGGGCAACATGCCACACTACACCACCGCCAAAGGCGGCGTGGTCGCGCTGACGCGAGTCATGGCGCGCCAGCTCGGCGAATGGGGTATTAATGTCAACTGTATGACGCCGGGCTCCACCATGAGCGAAGAGTCGGTCTCCGACGAAGTACTCAAGAGACGGGAAGGCAGCACGGAAAAGCGGGCCTTCCGACGGATCGAAAAACCCGGCGATATCGTTGGGACGGCTTTGTTCTTGGCGAGCTCCGATAGCGATTTTGTAACCGGTCAACTGCTGGTCATCGAAGGCGGCGGCATCATGCACTAAAGCAAAAGTTGGCTTTGCGGGTCACATCAGGTGACGCTCGGCGTAACTCCATAGACATGGCCGCACGATTTGCAAAAAATCACACTGAAGGGCGCAAGAACGAATTGTTTCCCGCGCGACGCTGCGGCGCCGCCTTTGCGCGAGACAATGTGTTCCGTTCCCACGACCGAGCAAGAAGGGCATTTGGGCTCGGGTTCCACCGCCTGCTGGTATCTCTGATTGAATTGAAAATGATGGCCGAAACTTTCCTCGAACTTGCTGCTTTCCGTCCCAGCAGCTTCTTCTTCGACGCTCTGTTCATCTTCCGCGGGCCGCGTCACTTCGTCGTATACTGAACGCTTCTTCTGATCGGAGAGGATTTCATAACCGTCCAGAACCTGCTTGAATTTTTCCGCGGCTTCACTATCGCCGGGATTTCGGTCGGGATGGTAACGAAACACCGCCTTCCGATACGCTCGTTTGATCTCTTCGGCTGTGGCGCCACGTTCCACACCCAGCAAAGAATAATAGTTGAGGCTTGTCTCCATTTTGCGTTTCTTGGCTGCTGTTACCGAGCGACGATAGAATTCATCGCCACCGAGACTTCCTACCCCCGGTGCCGGTCAACCTGCCTCTTTGCTTGTACATCGCCACGCACATGTCATAGAGCGCTGAGCCGGCGCGGTCCTCTACGATGTGTTCTCCCTCCCGCGTAACGTACTCGACTCTGAAGTTCACATCGTTGGACGCGCCATCGTTATTACTGATCCTGACGAGGCGCGCGCCGTTCTTATCCAAATAGCCGCCGATCGTTCGAAAGATTTGCGCGTGGTTGAGAAACTCCTTGGTTGGCGATGTCTCGCCGCGCTTACTCTCGCCCAACTCATCGATCTCGTTGAGGTCCTTGGTCGTATAATGAACCGTAACCGGAGTGGGTCCTGGCGGGGACTGATATCCGCCGTCCACGACATACTTGTTGCGCATCAGGCGGATATCGAATGTTTTTAGCCCTCTGCGTTCAAGATCCTGGGCGATGCAGCGCAGGGCATCGGCGAGTTTCATGCGTTGTCGTCAATGATGTTTTGAATCGATCGGAGATTGACTGAGTTACCGACTTTAGCCAAAAAAATTGACTAAATGGTACGAGGAGGGCATTAAAAAAGCAATATAAATATTGCCGACGTACGCTCAACCGCGGAGCGACCTCTGAACGCCTAGGACAGCGATGATTTTCTAGCGGAAATACTGGCGCTATTCGGGAATCACGTCCAAAGGATCCATCACGCCGATCAGGCTATCGCGCGTGACAAGCTTGGCGAGGTCGGCTTCAGACCAATTTTCGGTCCCCTTTGGACGGAGAGGCAACACGAGATACCGCATATCCGCCGTACTGTCGTGCACTCGCACTTCGACATCGTCAGGTGGATTGAGCCCGAACTCACGCATGACTCCGCGTGGGTCAACCACCGCGCGTTGTCTATAATTGAAGCTCTTGTACCAATCGGGCGGTCTCCCCAAAATCGGCCGCGGATAACAAGAGCAGAGCGTGCAGACGACCATATGACGTAGCTGTTCGGTGTTTTCCAACACAACAAACTCATTGATCGCGGTCGCGTCGATGCCCATTTCCGCGCAAGCCGACTTGGGATCGGCAATTAAACGGGCTTTGAAATCCGGATCGACCCAGGCGCGCGCCACCAGTTTGGCGCCATTCGCCGGCGAACGCGCCTCCTGGTACTCGATCTGGCACTGAATGTCCTTTTCGGTGATGACGCCTTTTGCGATCAACAGGTCTCGAATCGCGTAGATGCGCTTGGCGTAATGGCTCAACTCGTGTCTCGGATGATCATGCCCATGCTCGGGATTCGCGACCTCATTCATGACTCGTTCCTCTCCCTAGCGCTGGGCTCCAACCAATGCTCGTAAATATCGACCAGCACCTTGTCTTTCGCTCCGGCAGTTCTACCCCAGACATCGCTCTGATTGAAGGCGACGAGATAGAGGTTTTTCTTTGGTAATCCA
>JBIOXP010000133.1:0-12532 GCA_044869705.1 Binatia bacterium
GTGGGAATCATATTCGTCGTCGTGCGACCCGTGATGGTGGTGGCGTGTGTGACCGTGCTGATGGGAATGCATTCCGTGCTTATCGCGATGACGTCGCAGCAAAAGCATCGTTCCGAGCGTCATGACCATGATGCCGGAAGTTAAACCAAGCCACGGATAAAGTCGCTCGGGCACAATGTATTGCGAAGCGTAAAGCGTCGCTAGACCGAGCAGATAGACGCCCGCAGTGTGCGCCGCAGTGACGACCAAACCGAGCAGCAGCGCATGCTTGAACGTCCCGTGCGATCCGACAAGATATGCCGCCACTAAGGTCTTGCCGTGGCCGGGTTCCAGCGCGTGAAACGCGCCGAGACCGACAGCAACGGCGAAAGCGAATAGAACAATCTTCCAACCGAGCTGTTTTTGCGCCATCATTTCGGTGAATGCATTACGTGGCGTCGCTTGCTGGTTGGCGGTGAGCTGAACCGAACGACTGTCGCTCGATCTCGCTAAACTTACATCTGTTGATGGCTGCGGATCTTGAGACGGTGGAATTTCACGGGCCGACGGCCTTCCAATGGATACGCCATTTTTAGCGGCGGTCACTGGCGGAGCGACAGTTCGAACCAAAAAAGTGGTCTGTGCTTCCAATTGCTGCGGTGGGCTGTTCAGGAGATCGGTCGGATAATCGCTCAGCTCACGGCTGGGATCCACCATCGAAGCTGAACTGCTAATCAACTCTACGCCACGATCGACCGCGACGATAATTTCCTTCCAACCTGCGCGTCCCGGAAAGTTTTCGTCTCGATAAGTCAACAATTGCTCACCGACGGCGGAAGCCGAAGAGAGATTTGCTTTGAAAACAATACCGACTTTCATCGTCGGCAAACCGCCGGCACCGGGAGGAAAAATGATTTCGGTGGAGCCGACCTCCAGCCGAAGCGGTTTGCCGCTAATCTGCAGCCTCAAGCCGTCGCGCAGTATTTCTACTTTACGCCTGACGTAAGCCTGCACGCCCTCGTCGTCCGCGCGGGCTGTGACGCCGTTTTCCTGAAGTTCCTGGAACGTCGGAATCTCCGCGAGATCGAGAATATATTTAATCTCTATGGCGTCCTTGCCGATGCGGATTCCCGAATAGTGACTGATGCTGAAATTGCCCATTGGATGGGCCCGGGCCGAGGCGTTGAAGAATATGAAACTGGCGGCAATCGCAAGTGCTGCAATCAAGTAAGCACGCATCACCTTAGCCTCCCTGCCGTTCGGGGTTCATAGCCGCACGATCAATATCCCGTTCGACTTGGTGCAACAGTTCAGCGGCTGTTTGTGCGAACAGGAGATGAAAATGCGGATTTAGCGCGAGCGCTCGAGAAAGAAATTCTTTCGCTTCGTTTTTCTTGTCCAGCGACGCGTAAATTGCGCCCGCATGAAAAAACAGCTTCGCGTCTTTGGTTCCCAGTCTCAGTGCCTGATCGATCGCCGTTCGTGCTTCTTCAAATTTTCCGTTTCGATAAAGATTCCACGCCACCACGTCGTAGGCGTAAACATCGCGCCGGTACTCCAGCTCGCGGAGCGCAAGCTCCAAGCCTTCCTTCGGCTTGATATCGTGATCGGCGTAAAAATAGGCGAGCTCGCGGTTGTAGAGGACCTTGTTGATCTCGTTGAGGCGGCCGATGTACCCGACCAATTCATACTGCTGGTGCGCGCGTTCGCGGCGACCGGTCACTGTGTAAATGTCGCCCAATGCAGCGATATAATCGGGCATGGGCAATATTCCTATAGCTTTTCCATAGAGAGCGATCGCATCCTCATATCTCTTCTGAGCAAAACGTAGCTGCGCCATACCCGCCAGCCCGCGATAGTAATTCGGATAGCTCTCCAATGATTGCTGGAAATAATCTTGTGACTTCGATAAGTCGCCGACGGCAAAGTATTCCACACCGAGTTGCCACTCGGCCCAGGCGATGCTCTCGCTCGGCTGCTGCGCCGCTTTGCCAAGCGCGACCGCGCGCTCCAGATCCGCAATCGCGCCGGTGGTATCGCCGCGCATACTCTTCAACCCCGCGCGCCGGCTGTAGGAATACAAGCTCTGCTCGAGCTCAATCATATAATCGTACGCCGCCTCCGCCTCGGCATATTGGCCGACTTCGAGCAGCGCGTCGCCGAGAATTCCGTAGGAATCACCATCCTCTGGATTCATCTCTACGGCCCTGCGCGCTTGCGCCGCGGCCGGCCCGAATTCGTGGCGCGAATAGAAAACGTAAGCCAGCGCGCGCGCAGCAGGAAAATTTTTCGGCGTGATATCCAAAGATTTTTTGAGCGCCTCTTCGGCACGGTTAAAGTAGCTCGGGTCGCCGGTTTCCCGCGCCTTGCGAATTAGCGCGTCGCCGAGTCCGAGAAGGGCAGTGGCGTTGCGCGGATTGCGCTTGAGCATTTGCTGGTAATAACCGATTTGCTGATCCGTGCGAACTTGCTTTGCAAACGAAAGTTTCGACGCCAATGGAAAAATACTCAGCGTGATCAAAACCGTGGCGATCATGTTTTGTCGGAATTTCATATTTTATCTCCTCACGAGCCGCTGGCGGAGGAGGATGCGCATCCTCCCCCGCAAAGAAGTCCGTCAATTACACGGATTGGCGCCCGCTTCGCCGCAGTCGATATGGCGGCGATTGCGGCCATCGTATGGCGTCGGCAGATAAGGAAAGACTTTGTAAATGCCGTTGGGCGTGAGATTTGAGCCGGGCGCGCCCTGGAGAAAGTTAACGCCGTCTCCGGCCCGGGCGGCGATGTAGTTGTCGCCACCGACCACGCGCAGCGCGATGTCGGTGACATCATCGTTCGGACGACGGCCATTTGGGAACCCTGCCGCGTCGCCTCCGAGTCCGCCGAGCCGTTTTTGGTTTTCCGGCAGCGTCGGCGGAACTTTCAAATTGACGCGCAGCAGTTCGGAACAGGGATCGCCGCAGTCATTGCCGTTCAGAGCTTGGCCCGGATACTTGAGCAGCAAGCCCATCAAATCGGTGCGCGGCGTTGGCGTGACCGGCACACTGAAGATCAGCGCCAACGCCTGGGCGATTGATGGATTTTTGTAAAATTCCTGAAACTGCGCTTCGTCCTCGGGCTCCTGCGAATTCCAAAAATCCTTCGAAGGCGTATCGATAATCAGCTCGTTGACGAGGGGATTGGCCAAGCGCGAAACTTGCGTCCACGGTCCTGCAAGCACTGACGTGCCATCGCCCGAGAGATGTTTGTTTTTTTGCCGGGCGGTCGAAGCGTAAATACCGATCAATGGAGTGCTGGTTTGCTCTGCCGACTTGCGGTCCTGCGTGATCCTTGTGATCGGAACCTCGATCACGATGCTGCTGACGTTCGTGCCGCTGAACCGGTTGTTCCCGAACGGATTCGCCGAATCATTAGCATCCTCTGCCTCCGTCAACAGCGGCGGAAAGCGCCGCAGATTTGCTGTGTCGAACACCGCACCGAGATCGATGTAGAAAGTCTCCGCCCGTTGCCCGGCAAAAACTTTGATGCCCGTCGAGGCATCGGTGTAAATTCCTTGCGCGGCGAGACCTTCATATTTTGGCATCGTCGCCGGCCCGACATTGGATGGCACCGCAACGAGCCTCTGACCTTTGAATAGCTCCGTTCGTTTTTTGCCCCTGACCTCGGTGACCGTGTAGGTCTGACGGCGGCTCAATCCTTCGGACCCTGCGCCATCAAGGTTCGTGATTCCCTGCACTTCGGCAACCGGAATATGAGGATTGCCGACGTAGGGCAGCGGAAAGAGCAGCGAACCAAGAATCGGGCGAGTTTCAGTTTTAAAGCGGAACTCGTAAACGATGTCGTCGGCCTTGCCGTCCTGGTTGTTGTCGATGTTGAAGCTGTAGAGCACCTCGTCATCGAAATTGAAATAATTGGGTCCATCGGCCGGATCCTGGCCAGGAATGACGTTCATGATAAACGCCACTTTCTTGGGATCCTGCCAACTGCGAAACGCATACGTGTCGGTGTTATCGGCCGCCGGATCGAGCGCAATTAACGGCGCTTCACGATGGCTGGCTGCGCGCGATATTGGCGGCATGATCGCCAGAGTCATGAGAGCGGCGACTGACAATGCGATGACCTGTTTTAAACAATTCATCTTTGAATTTCTCATGGTCGATGTTCCTTTCTTGCGCCGGTGCGTCGGGGCCAAATCGGCCCCGGCTATTTTTTCTTCGTGTCCGTTTAACGACTGGCGAAACGATCGGGAAACTGCTTGACGATGGCGGCGGCCAGGGGATCCGCAATCATGCCTATGTGTCCGGCAGCGCTGCGAATTGCCATGAAACTCTTGTTCATGTCGCCGCTCGCCTGAGCATCGATCACGTCTTTCAACGTCAGCACGTGATCTTTCACGAGATCGGCCACCGCCTCTTTTGGCAAATTAGGGTTCGCCGCAGCGAGAAACGCGCCGAAGTCCTGTGTGTACTGGACGAGATCATTGACAGCTTTGTTCTTCTTGGCATCGTCCTTAGTCGCGACCCCTACGGTGTAGTCAACGACGAACCCGATGTGCTTACGCCACAAAGTCAAAAACGCCTGCTCGGCGCCCGTGCCGTACACCGAGCCAATCGCGTTGGCAATGTCTATGGAATTAGCGTCGAGAGCGCCCGCGGCTGCTTTGAATTCGCCGTCACGCCCGGCGAGAGCCGCGCCCGTCGCCGAAGCAGCGAGAAATACATGTTCGCGAAACAACGAGTTGAGGCCCGTCCGCAGATCTGAGCTTATCATCCCATGATGATTCATCTCCGCCGCCATCGCGCTCGCGCCGTAATGGATGCCAAGTAATGCGGCAATAACCTCCGCGCCGATTAGTTTTTTGCAGATTACTTTCATTCCTTTTCTCCTTTTCTTGTTTTCGCTTCAGCCGGAATTAGCTCGCAGCGTCATTGCACGCGGATTTGGCCGCGCATGGATTGGTGGCGTTCGCAAAAATATTCGTAGTCGCCGGGACGATCGAAGGTGAAACTGGCTGTGGCATCCTTGCCGGGAAGAGGCAGGCTTACCACTGCATTCCGATTTTCCGGTGTGCCCAGAGTGACGGTGTGCTGGATTTCGTCCTGATTGACCCAAGTCACCGTCGTGCCAGCTTTGATCTCCAATCCCCCTGGCTGATACTGAAAGAGTTGAATCATGACTACCGATCCGGGCTGGGAACGTGGGCCCACGCTTTGATCGCTCACCGCCGCGGCGCTCTGAGTCGGACTCGTATCGTCACATTCCTCGTGCGCGTACAGCGTCGAACTTCCAGCCAGGATCACTGCCGTCATGACTGCAAAACCCCGCCAAAACTTCGCATCATGCCTCCCCATTGCCTTATTGCTGCCGGTCAAAACCGGCTTGACCTTTCTGCAACGGTCTACGGTTGAACGGGAAGATTTGGATTGATGGCGCGCAAGATTTTCCTTTTCCAAAAAATTTTTGCCGCCCGCTAAATCCAACCGTCCGCTTCGATCGTAGATAAAAGAGGGGTTGTTTGCACCGCCGGATTGACCCGGTTACGATGCTTCGGTGCAATCGAGCAAGTGAGATTATGGATCATGAAAATTGGTTAGAGATTGCGGATTTCTACGTCGCGGGAGTCTTAGAGCCAGATGAGCTTGCGGAGTTCGAGGCGCATCTCTCCGCAGGTTGCTTGCAGTGTCAAACACGCATGCGTGAGACTCAGGAAGCCATCGTCGGTATTCCCGCATCACTGGAGGCGATCTCTCCCGCGTCCGCAGTCAAGGAACGCCTCCTAGCGCGGATCGATTCGGAAAAGGCCGGCCTGGTTTTCATCAACGCCGACGAAGGCGCGTGGATCGAAGCGGAGCCGGGGATCTTCGCCAAGATCTTGAACATGGATGCTGAGCGCGGGCGTTTAACCGCGCTGGTGCGACTCGCACCGGGGTCGCGCTACGCTGCGCACCGGCACCTAGGCAGCGAAGAAGTTTTGGTTTTGGAAGGCAGCTGCTATTGCGGCGGTCGGCTACTGCGCAAGGGAGATTATCATCGAGCGGAAGTCGGCAGCATTCATGTCGATATGCGCACCGACGAGGGTTCGCTTATGCTGATCAGCGCACCACTGCAAAGCGAAATGATTTCTACATAATGTCGGTACACCAGTTTTCACTTAGGATTCGTTGACCCGTGGAGCAATTGACCGAGCCTGTCGCGTTGATTGCGAGCATTGCGGAAAAAAACCGCGATGCGTTCAGCCGTTTTTACGATCTCTACGCGCCAATGATTTATTCCCTCGCTTTGCGCATGCTCAAAGCGTCGTCCGAGGCAGAAGACTTGCTGCAAGAAATTTTTCTTCAAGTCTGGCGGCAAGCCGCAGTGTATAGCTTCGAACGCGGCAGTCCCGAGGCATGGCTTATCAACATCGCGCGCAGCCGCGCCATTGATAAGCTTCGGTCGATGCGACGGCGAGAAAAAAGCTTCGTGTTGACCGATGATCCAGCGGCGGCGGAGTCGCCGGACAACGTGGAAACCTCAGCTGGCGAATCCGAGACGAGGCTGATCATGAACAGCGCACTGGCGAACTTACCGGAATCTCAACGTCGTGTGCTCGAGCTCGCTTATTTTGACGGCCTGAGCCAGACAGAAATCGCGGCGCGGCTGGCTGAACCATTGGGGACGGTGAAAACACGAATGCGCGCGGGCATTCAGCGCCTGAGAGGAATGCTCGGAACACAGGCGGCATAATCGCAAGCGAGCATAATCTCGCCAAACCGCAGTTGACGCGCTTAGCACTTCCCCGAAGAATTGAACCGTACCTTCGTTACAAACGCGCACTCTGCGCTGCCTACCTAAACCCGCGAGACTCTGAATCTCTCCAGCTTGCTTCGGCGAATCACTCGGTAGTTGCAGCAAGCCACCACTTCTGGACGAAAGCGGCTCGTGAGCCCTATTTTTGCCACTGGTTCGGGCGCAGAACTTTTCCCGGCAAAGCACCGGTCGGCGCCCCGTTTTCGATGACTAATTCGCCGTTCACGACCGTATGTGGGACGCCGGCGGCCTTTTGGATCATGCGGGTTTCGTTTGCCGGCAGATCCCGCACATATTCCGGCTCGAGTGTGTTGACGGTCGCGGGATCGAACACCGCGATATCCGCTGCAAAGCCCGCGCGCAATAGCCCGCGATCACTCAACCCGAACACCGACGCCACCCGGAAAGTTAGTTTGTTGACCGCCTCTTCCAAGCCCATGATGCCGTGATCGCGCACCCAGCAACCGAGAAATGCCGTCGAATACCCGAAGCGAGCATCGTAGCCCATATGCGCGCCGGCATCGGATTGACCGATCATCACGGCGGGATGCTTGAGAATCTCACAAACCGCCTTCGGGTCGCCTTGCGTATTGGTATGAACAAAACGGGTTTCGAGGTCTTCTTCGAGCGATATGTCCAGGAACCAATCCAAACCATCCTTTCCCTCGCTCCGGGCCACTTCCTGAACGCTTTTGCGCTCGAAGTTCTTGTTCTTGGGCAGCTTCACGTGATCGACGAAGATAACATCCCAGCGCCGCGGAAAAACCGATGGCGATTGATCTTCGAGCGCCTCGGCGCGAAGCTTTTTTCGCGTCTGAGTATCCGCAAACATCTGCTTTCGCACCGGTATCGGACTGAACATCGCCGATTTCCAGGTCGGAAATTCGTCGAAGCATTGCGCATCCAAAAGTGTGTAGCGATTTTGAAACGGTTTGGCCTGAGTCATTGCATAGATCGGCAGCCCCTCTTCCTTGAATACGCGTTGGGTGTTCGCGAGCATCTCTTGCCAGTGGTTCGGCCGGCTCCAGCTGTGATTGATGCTTTGCCACAGGACCGGCCGTCCGGTGCGGCGCGCCATCTGCGCAGCGTAGGCGATACGGCCGCGCGCATCGGCACCACCGCCGCTGAGCTGAACAACTCCAGAATTCATTTCGCCCAAGACATCCAACAAAGATCCCAACTCTTGGTCCGCCGCCAGACGGCTCGCCACTGGTTTTTTATCTTCGCGAATATGGCGCGGATTTTGATTAGTGGAAAACCCCACGGCACCCGCGTTCATTCCCTCGCGCACGAGCTCTTTCATTTTGGCGATTTCTTCCGCGGTCGCCGCCCGTTCTACGGCATCGTCCCCCATGACACGGTGTCGCACGGCGATATGGCCGACCAACGCTGCGGCATTGATTCCAAGCCGCGTACCGAGCGCCTCCAGATATTCACCTGTCGATTCCCATTTCCATTGAATTCCTTCTTCGAGCACCCGCCGGCTGATCGCTTCAACGCGCACAAAAGACTTGATTACCGCATCGCGGTCTTCCGGTCTCGCCGGCGCTAAGCTCAAGCCGCAATTCCCGACGATGACGGAGGTTACACCATGAAAACACGAAGAGGTGCCGAGCGGGTCCCAAAACAATTGCGCATCGAGATGCGTATGTGGATCGATAAATCCCGGTGCCACCGCCAACCCGTCAATATTCAGCGTGCGTTTTGCCTGTTCGCGCAGACGGCCGATCTCGACAATTTTGCCGCCGCTTATGCCGACATCGCCGTAGTAGCTCGGCATTCCCGAACCGTCATAAAGTCTTCCACCCTTGAGTAAAAGTTCGTACATGGGTTGCTCTCCTGCTCACGAATAGGTTTCAGGGCCGGAACAGAAGTTAGTCGATGGCTGTAACGATCGTCAAGAGATGTATGAAATCGGCAGGGATGCGCGAGCTAAAGAATCAGCGACAATGCGGCGACCAGGAATCACTTAATCGTTTGACGGCTTAACTGCGGTTCGTAGAGCAATTGAATGACGATGCCATCGGGGTCGGCACAATAGAAGGAAGCACTGCCATCGCGGTGAACCTTGAACGGATGCACAATCGGCACGCCTTTGGCGACGAATTCCTTCTCCAGCGCCCTCACCCGCTCGACGTCCTCGACGACAAACCCCAAATGATCAAGTTGTCTCTCCTCCGCTGTACTCGCAAAACCGTCTGAAACGCCGTGGATCGCAATGTTATCGCACCCTGAGGATAGGTAGACATTTTGCGGATCAGGCTCCCACACGACGTCCATGCCAAGCACGTCCTGATAGAATTGCTTGGAGCGCGCCACATCTTTGACCTTGAGCGCGATATGGCGCATCCCCTTGAGACCCGGAATTCGACTCATAATGTAACTATAGCACACGGTAGAGACACTGGAGACCCCGGAGTAGAGCCTCTTGCTGCGCCGCGGCAAACGCGGGATATTTTTGTCATGAGAGAAGCCCTTTGGTGGCAAACCGAAGCCGACGGAAAAATCCTTTGTACGTTGTGTCCGCGCTTTTGCCGGCTCGGCGATGGTCAAGCCGGTTTTTGCTATATCCGCAGGAACGTCGGCGGCAAGCTTTATTCACTCGGCTACGGCACATCCACAGGTTTTGCGATCGATCCGATCGAAAAGAAACCGCTCAACCACTTTTTTCCCGGCAGCGAAATTCTTAGTTTCGGCACCGCCGGATGTAATTTGGGCTGTCGCTTCTGCCAAAACTGGAGCATCAGCAAGGCCAAGCTCGACGAAGCCGAAAGCTATCATGTCGCTCCGGAGCAGGTGGTTGAGCTCGCTTTGCGGAAACGGGTGCCGAGCATCGCCTTCACTTACAATGATCCGGTCATCTGGGGTGAATTTGTCATCGATATCTCTCGTCATGCCCGCGAGCTCGGCATCAACAGCGTGATGGTGACCGCCGGCTACATCACACCTGAATCGCGCCCGGAGGTGTTTCGCTACATCGATGCCGCCAATGTCGATCTCAAAGCTTTTACCGAGCGATTTTATCACAAGCTCACGTTTTCCCATCTCGCTCCGGTTCTCGATACTCTGGTCTGGCTCAGACGGGAAACCAATATCTGGTTCGAGATCACCAACCTGATGATACCCGACGAGAATGACGATCCCGACGAAACCCGGCGGCTATGTGATTGGGTTGTGGAGAACCTGGGCGATTCGGTGCCGCTACATTTCACGGCGTTTCATCCGGACTTTAAACTGACCGACAAACCGAGTACCCCGGCATCGACTCTCAAACAGGCGCGCGCGATCGCGCATGCCAGCGGGATCAAATACTGCTACGTCGGCAACATCCATGATGACGAGGGACAGACGACTCGTTGCCCCGCGTGTCGAAGTATTTTGATCCGCCGTTCCTGGCACCAGATTATCGAAAACAAGTTGTCTGACAGCCACTGTGATTGCGGCCAAGTGATCCGCGGCCGTTTTAGCTGAATACTGCCCTCTCCTACGCAGCTCACGGTGTCGTCCTTAGAGCCGCAGACGAATGATCTAATTCCTGAGAATTGGAAAGGTATGCGAGATTTTTCGTCTTTGGCACGGAATGACATTAGGTGTTTGCGCGGTAAAGCAGGCGACCGCCGGTCGCCCCTATATGCCTAGAGCAAGTCGCTACTCAAAACATTTGCACGGCAAGCCGGTGATCTCGAGTAACGGCTCAAGGCCGTGTAACGAGGGAAGCGCCTATCACGCGATCACAGCCGTCCGAGCACAAAACATCGCGGGTTAGGGGATCTTCTTGCTGGTGAATTAGCAAAAATTGTGTTTTATAAAAGACTCGGTTTTTTCCATGGCCAAACTGAAGAGCAAACGCAATCGGCGCATTGCTACGCCGCCTCACCTCGACATTCTCGAGGATATCAGCACGCTGATCAGCCATTCGCACGATCTGCAGGAGACCCTCGAGCGAATCGTCGCGACTGTCGCTGACCGGATGCAGACCGAAGTCTGCTCGATCTATATTCTCGATCCTAAAACAAACCGATTGACGCTGCGGGCAACTATGGGACTTGACCCCGAATCGGTCGGCAAGGTTTCGATGGGGATCAGCGAAGGTCTCACCGGATTAGTAATCGAGAGAATGAAGCCGGTAATGGTCGCCGATACCCTCGCTCACCCCCGTTATAAGTATTTTCCTGAAACCCACGAAGAGCATTTCCATTCGTTTCTCGGCGTGCCGCTGATCGAGGGCAAGCTTCCGTTAGGAGTCCTGGTCGTCCAGACATCTCGCCGTCGGCACTTTTCTCGGGATGAAATTCGCCTGCTCACAACGATTTCGGCTCAAGCAGCCAGCATTATTGTGCAGGGGCGGCTGGCTGAATCTCTCAAAAGCAAGGAAGCGGAACGCAAGGAATTTGAAAAACGGATGAACGACGCGATGCGCAGGCTCCGTTCGTACGAGGGCGCTCGGCGCGAGAAACAGGCTCGATCGAAGCAGCATTGGCACGGGCGCTTGAACGGGCTTGCCGCATCTCCCGGGTTCGGCCGCGGGCGCGCTTTCGTGTTGGAGCCGCGCATGGACCTCGCTGCGATCAGTAAAAAGAAATCGCGTAATCCCCAACGCGAAATGGAAAAGTTTCGCGCCGCGGTGGAGCGCGGCATTGAGCAAGTGAATGTCGTCAAGAACCGCATGACGCAGTTTATTCCTAAAGAGGAAAACGCCATTTTTGATGTCTACCGTCTGATCTTGGAAGACCCGGCGATCATCCAGCAGATCGAGCAGCAAATTTTCAAAGAAGGCTACACCGCCGAGTATTCGATTCGCGTGGTGTTCGAGGGCTATCTGCAGTCCATTGCCAACATCAAGGATAGCTATCTGCGCGAACGCACCACCGACGTGAAAGACGCCGCGCAACGACTGCTTGACAATCTATCGGGCGTGTCGGGCCAACAATACGATTTACCCGACGATGCGGTTCTCGTGGCCGAAGATCTTTCACCCGCCGACCTGAGTATGCTCGAAGGCGACAAGTTCAAAGGCATTGCTTTGGCCACCGGCGGCGTCACTTCTCATGCATCAATTTTGGCGAAGTCATTCGAGATTCCGAGCGTCGTAGCGATCGACGGCTTGATGGAAGCGGTTCATCAAGGCGACATGCTGATCGTCGATGGCAATGCCGGAAACGTGCACGTGAATCCCAATACAGAGGTCATCCGGGAGTACAATCGCCTGGAGCGCGATTATGCCGCGCTCAATCGCGAGCTTGGCGCGCTCAAGAACCTTCCGGCGGAAACTACCGACGGCCGCAGGGTCTCCCTTTATGCGAATATCGGGTTATTGAGCGACGTTGCCTTCGCTCAGCTGCACGGCGCGCAGGGCATTGGCCTCTATCGCACCGAGATTCCGTTCTTATCCCACCGCGACTTTCCGAGCGAGGACGAGCAGTATTCGCTTTATAGCCGAGTCGTGGAAGGCATGGCCGGCAAGCCGGTCACAATCAGAACTTTGGACATCGGCGCGGACAAGTACCCCACCTACATGCGCAGCCCCACGGTCGAGCCAAATCCGTTTTTGGGCTGGCGTTCGATCCGTATCTCTCTGGAAGTTGAGGAAATTTTCAAAACGCAGCTGCGCGCCGTCCTCCGTGTGGGCGAGCTCGGCCGCGTTCGCTTGTTGATTCCAATGGTCACGAGTCTGGAGGAAGTGCAAAAAGTTAAGGAAATCCTCGCCGAGGCCAAAGCCGAGCTCGATCATGAAGGGACACCCTACGACCGGCAAATGGAGCTT
>JBIOXP010000134.1:0-7329 GCA_044869705.1 Binatia bacterium
AGGCGTATCCACGGCCATAATTACCTCTTTGCTACCGAACTACCCGCTCTTGATACTTGTTTTGACGCGCGAGGTCTCCACTTCACAACCACCCTCCCGCGGATCGTACTTGTCGCTGAGCTACGAACCTCAGGGGCAAAAGTCGCGCAGCTCGCTCCATTTAATCCGCTGAACAACGTTGATTATACTCGGTTCTCTAATTACTTGAAGAAGTGACGTTCAGCGATGTTTAGAAACTCATGCTGAAAATTGTCCATCTCGACGGCAATGAACTTAATTTGCTGAACGAAGTAGTTGTAAGCCATTAAAGCTGGAATTGCGGCCGCCAGCCCGACTGCCGTCGCAATCAAAGCCTCGGCGATGCCGGGCGCCACCGCTTGGATGCTTGAGGAGTGAGTCACGCTCAAGCCCCGGAAGGCATCCATAATGCCCCAAACGGTGCCGAACAAGCCGACAAACGGCGCCGAGCTCGCGGTCGTGGCGAGGAAGGAACAGTTTTTTTCCATTTTGGTCGTCTCGACGCTGGTCGCGCGCTTCATCGCGCGAGAGACATTGTCGACGCCGCTGAGCTCAGTGGTAAGATTGTCGGCCGCCGAGGATTCCTTCTTGGATCGCGAGACGCGTACCAGTTCTTCGTAACCGGAGCGGAAAACCTGCCCCACCGGACTGGCGCTGAGCTCGCGGCTGGCATCGTGAATCGAGGACAAGTTGCGTCTTTCCCAGAAAATCTCGATAAACCTCTCCGATTCCCGTTTAGCGCGTCTGATTTGACGATATTTTTGCGCAATAATCCCCCAACTGATCACCGAAAATAGGATCAGCAGGTAGAGAATCGCTTGAACAACAAGGCCTGAACCGCGAACCAAGTCGAGGACGCTGTGCTGTTGCGCTACCGCAATGCCGTCTTGGGCTAACAGTTGAAGCGGCCAGAGAAAAGACATCACATATTGTGCTGGAGCTGTTTGAAAAAGTATTACAACCCTTGTAATTAGTCAATTAAGAATTGCCTAAGTGCATCAAAATTCGGCAGCAGAAGGGTTTATGATCCGCAAACTCGGGGACGTTGATCTAAACGGCAAGGCTGTTTTTTTGCGGGTGGACTTCAATGTTCCCATAGCTGATGGCAAGGTGACCGAGCCGCATCGCATCGACAGTGCCTTGCCGACAATTCGCTTTATATTGGAACGGGCCAGAAAAGTTATTATCGCGTCGCATCTCGGACGCCCCGATGGCAAAGTCGTTGCCAAATATAGTCTCGCGCCGGTTCGCAATCACTTACAAGAGTCCTTGAACAAACCCGTCGTTCTGGCACCCGACTGCATTGGTGCCGCAACCGAGCAGATCGTCCATGATCATGACCGGATCGTGCTTTTGGAAAATCTGCGTTTCCACAAAGAAGAAGAAAAGAACGACAAAGAATTTTCGCGAGCTCTCGCGTCGCTCGGCGAGGTGTATGTCAATGATGCCTTCGGTGCCGCACACCGTGCTCATGCGTCGATTTCCGGAATGACGGAATTTTTTACCGTCAAAGCTGCCGGCAAATTGATGCAAAAGGAGCTGGACTATCTAGGACCGATGCTCACTGCTCCCGATCAGCCTTTCGTCATGGTATTGGGAGGGGCCAAAGTTTCCGACAAAATCGGCGTGATCAAAAACCTCTTGCCAAAGATAACGGCGCTTTTGATTGGCGGAGGCATGGCTTACACGTTTTTAAAATCACAGGGAATCGAGGTCGGCCGATCTCTGGTCGAAGAAGACAAGTTAACTTTAGCCGCGGAGATCGTCGCGGAAGCATCGAGTCGTGGCATCAAATTAGTTCTACCGGTCGATCACATCACAGGAGATACGGAGAAAAAAAATCCTCAGGCTGCCGATCGCCGCATTGCGCCCGACCGTATGGGACTCGACATCGGTCCAAAAACTTCTGCGCTGTTCGTTAACGAAATCAAAAACGCCAAACTGGTCCTATGGAATGGTCCGGTAGGTCTTTTCGAAGTGCGCCCTTATGATCAGGGTAGTCGGACGATCGCCGAGAGCTTAGCGGAAAATCATCCGCGGGTGATCAGCGTGATCGCGGGCGGAGACACCGTGGCGGCCGTGAGTGCCGCCGGGGTCGCCGAAAAAGTCACGCATTTATCGACGGGTGGAGGTGCCACTCTCGAGTTTCTCGAAGGACGCGAGCTTCCCGGCGTTAAAGCGCTAGAGGATTGCGCATGATGCGGCCATTGCTCGTAGGAAACTGGAAGATGCACGGCACGCAGCATGACTGCCAAGACTTGGCGCGCAAAATTGCCAACGAGTTGCCCGCCAGCACGGGTGCGCCAGAAGTCGCCGTGGCTCCGCCATTCACGGCGCTGTTAGCGGTCGCCCAAGTAAAAGGAAATTTAAAGCTCGCGGCGCAAAATTGCCACTGGCAGGAGAGCGGCGCTTTCACGGGTGAGATCAGTCCGAACATGCTGTCGGAACTCGGTTGCGAATTCGTGATCTTGGGTCACTCCGAACGACGACACGTCTTTCATGAAGACGACGCTATGATTTGCCGAAAGCTCGACCCGGTCATTTCCCACGGCATGCGTGCAATTCTCTGCGTCGGAGAAACCTCGAGTGAACGGGAACAGGAAATGACCGACGAAGTTATCGCCCGACAGTTGCAAGCCGCGTTGAAGGCGCTAGACAAAGGTGCTATGAAAGCACTCGAAATTGCCTATGAGCCGGTTTGGGCCATTGGCACGGGTCACAACGCATCTTCATATCAAATAAGCGCCGTGCACAGCCAAATTCGGAAATTGCTCATAAGTTCATTTGGTGATTTCGGTCGTGAAGTGCGCATTTTATATGGTGGTAGCGTAAAGCCTGAAAATGCTCCGATGTTGGCGCAGATTAGTGAACTAAACGGATTGCTGGTCGGCGGCGCGAGCTTGCGGGCGGAAACATTTATCCCGATCGTATCGGCATTCACAAAAACCGTCGCAAGATGATTATCGCCATCACGATTGTTCACGTCATTGTCAGTATCGGTTTGATCCTGGTGGTCTTGCTGCAGACCGGCAAGGGCGCGGAAGTCGGCGCCGTATTCGGTGGCTCCAGCGCGACGATTTTTGGTAGCAGCGGAGCAGGCAATTTTTTAACTCGACTGACAACCGGAATGGCCATTGTATTTATGATCACCTCCCTCACTCTTGGTTACTTTGCCGGAAGGAGGCCGTCGTCGTCCATCTTCGATACCAGATCTCCCGTGACGGAGCCTCGTCCCGCGGCGCCGTCCGGGACGGCAACTCAGCAAAGCGCTCCATCCGGAAGTCCACAACCCGCAGCGCCGGAAGCTGCGCCGGCAAAATCACCCACACCTTAACACCTCGCGAGGGTGGCGGAATCGGCAGACGCGCTAGTTTGAGGGGCTAGTGCTCGAAAGAGCGTAGGGGTTCAAATCCCCTCCCTCGCACCACTCAAAAGTTTTCAGCGCAACAGCTTTTTTTCGTCCGGCTGGTTTTAAATGCGTATTGTGCAGCTGCCATTTTTGTCACGGCCAGTTCGGAGGTGTCGATTTTTGGCCAGAGTGTCTTGGGTGCTCTGCGAGTTTTAGCCCCCAACTGCAGCGAATTATCGCCAGTTACGTCGCTCTCGAGTCGTGGCATATCACTTGCTCAAGGTTTTCAGGCTTAGGAGTGGAATCGATGAAAAAACCCGACACAGCCATAAAGCTCTTGACCCTCGCCGAAGCCGCAACAATCCTCAAAATTTCCAAACGAACTTTGCATCGTATGATTCAGAATCGACAGATTCCAGCGTTCAAAGTCGGCGGCCAGTGGCGAATTCTTGAAAGCCGGTTTCAAGAATGGGTTCAGGACGAAGAGAATACGACCCCGAAAGCCGGATAAGGAGCATCGCGAACGATCCCTAGGCCGTTGGCAGCTCGACGACGAACCGAGTTCCCTTTCCCAGCACGCTGTTTACTCTCACGCTCCCCCCCATCAAGTCAGTAAAAGCTTTCACGATATAAAGTCCCATTCCAATTCCGCTTTGGGTTCGAGTTCGTCCGGAGTCAACCTGCCAAAACTTATCGAATACGAACGGCAGTTGATCAGGCGCAATACCGATTCCGGTATCTTTCACATCAAACACCATTTTCCCATGTTCAGACTCATGACGCGCCGCTATGCAGACTTCCCCCTCATCGGTGAACTTGACTGCATTATTGACGAGGTTGAGCAAAATAATCTTTAGCTTTCCCGGATCCGAGATCACGACGGGCATCGACGCCGGATAATCCCATTTCAACGCGATCCGGGAATTAACCACAGTTCCCTCGCAGTTTTGCCGAAGTTCATCGAGAAATTCCGATAACACGAGCTCTTCCCGACGCACAGCCACCGCTCCGGTTTCCACGCTCGCTGATTCGAGAATGACATTGACGATATTTTCCAAATGTTCGGTTTGCTGCAGGATCTTTATCACCGCCCGTTCTTGATCTCGATTGATCTCGCCGAGAGCAGAGCTTTTGAGCGCTTGACTATAGCTCGCGATGACTGTGAGCGGCGTTTTGAGCTCATGGGATAACACATTCAGCAGTTCTGTTTTGGCTTGGCTACGCTGCTCGGCTCGCTCCGTTAACCGTCGCTCGGATCGAACTAGCTGCGCAAAGTGACCATAAAAAAATCCAACGATAATCAAAACCACCAGCTGCAGATAACTTGCGGAATTGTGATCCGTTTCGTCAAAAAATAATGCCGCATAGATGAAGGGTGCGGCGAGCGAAATGATAGCTATTACGCGTGGGTTTTCAAAAATAGCGCAAATAATGACCAGCAGAAAATAAGCCAGATACAAGTTCGTTTCCGCGCGGCCATTGACCATGAGAGATGCAGTGAGAACAACGGTATCCAACGCGATAAGCCAAAAAATAAATTGCAGCTCGTGAAACCGCGACTCGTCGACGAAGTACAAGCTGATATTCGATAGAGCATACAAGGTTAGTGCGAGTTCGACGAAAAATGACAAGCGTGTTGGCGCGGCACGAAATACAACCAGCGAGCAGCTGATCAATACCACTGGCCAGCGGATCAGAATGACCGTAGATTTGCTTCGGAGGAGCGTTGCCTTATCTGGAACTGCTGCTGGCAATTTCCTTTTGCGATCGTGGCGCATCGTTTTGTCAAAAACCGGTTGGCCTCGTCCTTTGATGGTCTACTTCAACGGCTTTTCACGTATCATCCCATCAACGCGAATCGTTCCTGCCAAATCCGTAGTGCTCCCAATTTTTGAGTACCCGCTCCTGCAATTCGGCAGGCCAAAGATTTTCGAAAGTCGCTTTTTCCGGAATGCTTTCCCGAGGCCAGTCTTTCGGCCAGGTGCAGTCGAAGATCACGCCCGCGGCATCGCCGATCAACCTTTCCTTGGGCGGCAAGAACGGCAGCAGCACCGGAAAACCAGGAATATGCGGCACGTGATGGATGCCGTTGACAGGATGACATTTGGTGGTGATCGCGTGCACCACCGCATCCATATCGGTGGGATCGACATCGCTTTCGACGACGACTATGTAATATACGAATAAGCCGGGTTTAGTCGCCCAGACAGCATGGGCGACGCGCCGGGCGAAGTTGATGAACGGAACTTCGGTTGACACGACGCACATGTGACCCACCCCGTACGGCGGGCAGAAGACTGCTTTTATGGGCAATCCAAGGTTTCTCAGCTCGGCGTAAATTTCCGCGCCTTTGATCAACGCCGTGGCGGTCTGCCCTTCATGCACCGGCATTCCCATATTCGAGAAGGGTAAAATCGGATGATTGCGGTACGTAATTGCTGTGATCTTCAGAATCGGCTTGGGCGAAGACTTACCCGCTTCATAGCCCATATATTCGCCGAATGGGCCTTCGATCCGCCGCTCGTGCGGCAAGACTTCTCCTTCGATCACAATTTCCGCGGACGCCGGAACTTCGAGGTCGACAGTTTCGCACTTCACAAGAGGTATCGGCGCCCCCTGCAACGCTCCCGCGACCTCGACCTCGTTGACGTACGGCGGCAACATCACACAGCTCACCAACGGTATGACGGGTTGCCCACCGATCGCCACTGCGACCGGCATTGGCTTATTCATCGCTTCGTACTTCTGATAAATCTGGCCAATATGCTGTTGCGCCGGAAAGAGACAACCCAGCGTATTGCGATCGTGGACCATCAGACGATACATGCCCCAATTTATCCAAGAACTGTCCGGATCCTTGGTGATGACGGTATGCCACGTTCCAATGTATCGACCGCCGTCGCCGCCGTGGATCAGGGGAATCGGAAACTTAAGCACGTCGACCGCTTCGCCGAGATCTATATTCTCTTTGCATGGTCCGCTTTTCACCAAAGTCGGCGCGATCAGCTTTTCTTTGCGCTTCAAGTAAGTCGACATGATCTCTTTTGGGCTTGATGCCGGCGACATATGCATGGCCAAGGCAGTACGGGCGAATAAGCCATGGCCGGGATATTTACTCGGTCCAAGCGGAGCGCCCAGCGCGCGAAAGCCTTCTGGATAGCCCTTGACGTTCTCAAACAAAGCTGCGGGCGCACCTAAATCGTAGACCCGACGAGTAATTGCGCCCATTTCAAGATTCCAATCGACTTCAGCACTAATCCGCTGCACTTCCCGATATTCTTCGAGGATATCTAGATAGTCTCTGAGATCATCAATCTGCATAGCCACTCTCCTAGTCCGTACTGGATAATACCTGCGGCGAAACGGTGGGTAGTCTATAGCGTTTATACCAAACCCAACTGTTTGATGGAAAGCAAATTGACGATTCGTGCAAACGTCTCAAGGAAAAAAATATGGACAACGTTGATATCGTGAATTATAGTTCAGAACTCATTCAGTCTTCACGAGAAAAGGGGAAATCTATGGCCGAAATCAACAGACCATCCGGTATACCAGCAGACATGGGAGCATATCTCGGTCCCGGCACAAAAATTAATGGTAAATTGCATTTTGACGGCCAAGCCACCATCGATGGCGAAGTCGAGGGCGAGATCATTGCCCAGGGTCACATAACCGTTGGTCAACAGGCCACCGTAAAAGGAAAGATCTCTGGCGCGTCCATTCTCGTTCAAGGAAAAATCATGGCAGATGTGGCGGCTGAGAAAAAGCTTGAAGTCCAACCGCCTGGTTCGGTTGTGGGCGATGTCACCACGCAAAGCCTCGTGATCGGTGATGGCGCAATCCTCGAGGGTCACGTCTCGATGAAAAAGACTGAGGGGCGGGTATTGCCGCTGCGTCAAGAGCCCAAGAAGGAAACGGCTTCATAAGCTTTCAATTGCAGCCAACTCCATGCCGCTAAAAAA
>JBIOXP010000135.1:0-3609 GCA_044869705.1 Binatia bacterium
CGATAGGACGGATCGCTGAATAGCAGCTGCGGCGCTTCACCAAATCTTTCCGATACTGAAAAATCGTGCGCCGCATGTCCGGTAACTCTGGCCACAGCGTATCTCAAAAGGACTCGTCCGAGGAGAAACTGTCGCCGCCGGACACTCCTGGCGAAACGCGGCAACCGAGAAGTTTCACTCGGGCTCAGGCGCGTGCTGAAACGCTGCAAGTCATCGTCCTGGAAGCTCTTCCCGTTCAGTAAGTAGAGAATCGTGGCTGACTCTAAATGCTGAGAGTCAATAATCTCCATAGATGTCGCTGCCACAGGCGAGGGGGAAATCTTCTTTAATCCGCGAGCTTGACCAAATCGCCCCGCAAGATTGCGTGCGCCGCCGTGCCGGCATGGCATTCGAATTCTGTCGCGCTCGCCATCTCGACGTTTTTGTAATAGCTCACGATGTTTACCACGGCGTTGGCGCCGGCTTTCTTGGCAGTTTTTCGAATTCCATGAGAGCGGCAACAAAGGCGAGATTACACGCCTTCGCGTCGTCAGTGCGCCGCGTATGCGCTCTCCCGTGCGGCGTTACGCTGCCCAGCTTGGACGCAATCGGCGTCGATTCTTTGCCGAAGAAAAACTTGACCGAGCCGTCAGGCTTCTGGCGCGGCTCAGCAGACTCCAGCGCCGCCTTGATCGGCAACAGGTATTTATCGTCACGCGACTGAGCGGGTGCGGCTATCACGATAGACAACATCAGCGCGCTGGCCGCAACCGCAAGTCGCATCAGAAACTTTCCCCCGCTGCGTCGATAACAGCATCACACTCAGGCGCTGAGTCGATCATGGCTCTTCGACTTTGACAAAATCGCCCTTGAGCGCCACACCGGCAATCACTGCGCCGGCATGACACTCAAATTCTGTCGTGCTCGAAACGACGTTTTTCTGATAATAGCTAACAATATTCACCACAGCGTTTGCCCCTAGTTGTTTGGCGCGCTTTTCCAGCTGAATCATTGCCGACAAAAAGACCCAGTTGCAGGCCTTTTCATCGGACTTTCCAACCGCATTGGTCTTGAGATTGGTAACGTCGGTACCGAGCTTGGTCAGGATCTTGGGGGTCTCTTGACTGCCGAAAAAAAATTTGACGGAACCTTCGAGTTTTTCCTTGGCGTCTTTGGTTTCCAACGCAGCGGCGATCGGCAACATATACTTGCTATCCCGTGCGCTGCTGCGTGCCACGCTCGCAAGCATGAATGCAGCGATGATCAACCCTGCAAGAAGTCTTTCCATGGTGTCACTCCCATTCTCGTTTTCGGCAAAATATAAGCTTGTCGTATAAGCGATGGCAATCGAATTTTGCCGCCTAGGCCTGGTCCTTACTGGCACCTCCGAAAAATTAGCGATGTATTGATCCCGCCAAACGCGAAATTGTTGGAGATGATGTATTCACAATCCAATTCGCGACCTTGCGCGACGATGTAGTCGAGTTCCGCGCACTCGGAATCTATGTGGGTGAGATTTACGGTGGGCGCAAACCAGCCGGCGCGCATCATTTCAATACTCATCCAGGCTTCCAGAGCACCGCAGGCGCCGAGCGTGTGCCCCATGTAGCTCTTTAATGAGCTCACCGGCACTTTGCCGCCGAAGACGTTCCAAGTCGCTTGCGATTCAGCGACATCGCCCTGCTCGGTGCCTGTGCCATGGGCGTTGATGTAACCAATCGCCGAGGGCGGCAAGTTGGCGTCCGCCAGCGCCAGCTCCATAGCGATGCGCATAGTCTCGGCATTGGGATGGGTGACGTGACAGCCGTCGCTATTGGTGCCAAATCCGGCCACTTCGGCGTAGATGGTCGCGCCCCGCGCTTTGGCGTGATGCCAATCTTCCAAAATCAAGGTTCCTGCGCCCTCCCCGAGCACCAAGCCATCACGCTCCGCATCAAATGGTCGCGGTGTAGTTTCCGGCGTATCATTGCGCACACTGGTTGCGAACAAAGTGTCGAACACCGCCACTTCGGTGACACATAACTCTTCTGCTCCGCCCGCGATCATGGCGGACTGCTGCCCGTGGCGAATCGCTTCATAGGCATACCCGATCCCTTGACTCCCGGATGTGCAAGCGCTCGAGGTGGTAATGATGCGGCCCGTAACGCCGAGAAAGACGCCGAGATTGACCGGCGCCGTATGTCCCATCATCTTGATGTAAGTCGTCGCGTTGATCCCTCGGGTGCTTTTCTCATCGATCATTCTGCCGAAATCACAGATTGCCCGCGGCGTGCCGGCCGATGAGCCGTAGGCGATTCCGAGCTTGCCGCTCTGCACCAGCGGATCGCCAAGCAAACCCGCGTCGGCGAGCGCCAACTCGCTAGCGCGCGTCGCCATCAGAGCAACGCGTCCCATACTGCGGGTTTTTTTGCTCGTGTAGCGCTCCGACAACGCGAATTCAGCCGCCGGCGCACCGAGCATTGTATTGAGACCGTCATAGCCGACCCATTCAGGCATTCTGACGACGGCGTTCCGGCATTGGACCAAGCGGGCCCGCACACTGCACCAATCGTTCCCGATGGGGCTAATGCCTGCCATCCCGGTGACCGCGACACGACGCCTCATGCTAGTCCTCCATCGACTGAAATCACTTGGCGGGTGATGTAACCGGCGTCTTCACTCAGCAGAAAACTCACGGCTGCGGCAACCTCTTCGGCTTTTCCGACGCGTCGGGCGGGAATCAGCTTGAGAATTTCTTCCAACGGCGCGGCTTCGATCATTTCAGTTTCGATCAAACCGGGAGCGACGCAATTGACGGTGATTTCGCGCTTCGCCAGTTCGAGGGCCAAGGCCTTGCTCGCACCGATGATGCCGGCTTTAGCAGCGCTGTAGTTGACCTGCCCCCGGTTGCCGATTACGCCAGAAACCGACGCAATGGTCACAATCCGTCCGGGCGCGCGCCGGCGCACCATCGGCATGATCAATGGATTGAGCACGTTGTAAAATCCGTCGAGGTTGATTCGAATAACCGAGTCCCAATCTTCTCCGGACATCGCCGGAAACGCCTGATCACGAGCAATGCCGGCGTTACAAACCACGCCGTAATAGGAGCCGTGTTCTTTCACGTCGTTCATCAGCGTTTCGGCCGCGGCTTCGCGTGCTCCGATATCGAACTGCAAAACTCGCGATTGCGCGCCGAGCGCGCGTGCCGACTCGGCTACCTCGAGCGCCGCCTCACGCCGTTGATGGCAGTGCACGACAACATCGTAGCCCTCGCGCGCCAGTCGCAGGGCGACGGCTTTGCCGATGCCGCGGCTGGAGCCGGTGATCAGGACGGATTTATCCATGCGGAGATCTGCTCCGAAGACTCTGCCGGTTCCGTGGATTGAAAAACCGAAAGATTGGCGTTGGCGACGACGCCGCGCTCATCTTCGATGCGGCACTCAAAAGCAGCGAGACCGCTCGCCTCCTGAAATAAGCGCCGCACGTGAACGCGCAGCAGCGCACCGACCGGAAAACAAGGCCGCAGACACTCGTAGCGCCGGGTTCCGAGCAAAAAGCCGCGCTTGATCGGTTCGCCTCGGAGCCGCGCCGTGTAGCCGGCCCAGGCGCCGATCGCCTGCGCCATATATTCAATGCCGACCCAGGAGC
>JBIOXP010000136.1:0-8997 GCA_044869705.1 Binatia bacterium
TGACAGATTCGTCCGGTATTCGTTACTTTGACAAAAGATGAAGCAAAGGAGGCTTTGTTGATGATTTGTCGCCGATGCGGCACGCAGATCGAGCCGCAGGACAATTTTTGTAGAAACTGCGGCGTAAGGCTGGCGCAATCTGCCGGAATCACTGCAGCCGATAAAACTTCCAGGACCATGACTTCTTCCGTGAGGCGCCTCTCATCCGAAGCGGGGCGTGACGCCAGGCTCGCGCCCGCGCAGGAACGCAAAGGTCTCGATGGAGCAACCCTATTTCTGGGCGCCGTTCTTCTGATTGCCGTCGCGGCGGGCAGCGTTTATTTCGCAACGCACGTGCTCAGGCAAACCGGACGCTGGGACCCACCTTCAGTTGGAGATACGCCGGTTTCTCTATCGCGGGACGAGAGCAATCGGAGGGATGACACGGCTGATAATGCTTCCGCATCGCTAGCTCAGCGCCGGCCGCCGCAGCAATCGCCATCGGCTCCGCTCGAGTCGCTGGACCAAAGCCCGAGCGTGATTTCAAAACCGAAGCCTAATACCGAACCATCAGAACCTGCTCCCCGCAAGCCGCAGGCCCAAACGAACGAGCGACAATCGACGGGTATCTCCAGCTCGGGCAAGACTCCCGCTTCAGCGCCGACATCCCGGCGCGCGTCCGCGGCAGGAGCGTATGAGACCAGAGACTCGACGCCTCTGTTTGAACAGCCGTCTGCTGCTTCCCCGGTGATAGCCAATATTCCGGCGGGAACGCGGGTCGACGTGGTCAGCTCGAAAGGTGATTGGCTGGAAGTTCACTCCAGACGAGGCAATCCGCCCGGTTTCATTCGGCGTCAAGACGCAAAGTTCCTGGAAAAAACGGATTGACGGGAAGCCCAATGCCGCGCAGGTTCAGCCGAAGCCCGAGCAGGTCTATGATTTTTCCATCCTCGATGAGCTCTCCAAGCGTTGATCTTGAACCGTAGGTCGGGTTCGCGCAGCGTAACCCGACCAGACGAATCTCTGTGCCTGCAATCTCGGACTGTCAGGCTCCCTCTGCGGGAGAGGGGCGAGTGTAAGAGGTGAAAAATGTCTCGGCAACCGTCGATCTTTAAATTCGCCGTCCGGCGCTCAAGGTGAAATTGTCGCGTCGTATATAGACGTGACCCGTATCTCTTTTCTGGATCAGCTCTTCGACTAACTTCACGAGCGGTTTGCGTGCGTCTAGATACTCTTTTCGCGGCGGCGCAGTTTTGAGCGCGTCGACGAATTCCGGTCCGGCATAGTAACGCAAGATCAACTCTTCATCCGAGAGACCGGGTCCGCCGTATTTTTTACGGACGTCTTCCAGAGAAACGTCGGGCACTTCGAATTTTTCCATCTCCCGCGCGCGCGACCGATTCAATATTTTTGCTTTGACGTCCGGGTCGATGTATTCCGCGCCTTCTTTGCCCCAGAGTCCGAGCGCATATTGAATCACCTGATCAGTGACTTCTTTGTAGCGCTCACCGGTCATGACGTTAATGGCTGCCTGACTGCCGACGAACTGAGCGAATGGCGTGACCATGATCGGGTAGCCGAGCTCGGCGCGGACCTGGACGATTTCATCGAGCACGTTTGGCATCTTATCCTCTTTGCCGAGCATCTTGAGCTGGTGGCGCAGGTTGGAAATCATTCCGCCGGGAACCTGATGCCGGTACCAGGTTTCGTCGTATTCACGCGGGCTGCCGACGGGCAAGCCTTCTTCGTCTGCGACCCGGCGAAAGTGTTGTTCCACCGGCTCTAAGACTTTGTCGTTGACTAACACCTTGTAGCCTAACGCCCGCAGGTTTCTTACAACATTGAAAATGGAGGGCTGCGCCGAGCCGTTGGCGAGAGGCGGCACGGACGTATGCACGACGCGAATGCCTTGTTTGACGACCTCCAGAAGATTGAACGGCGCCAGACCGTTATTGCAATGGGCATGGAACTCGACCGGAACATCTCCGGCGTTGTCGAGAATCAAACGCGCTAGGGTCCGCGCGCGCTCCGGCGTGAGCATGCCACCGACATCTTTGTAACAAAGCCGATAAGGCTTCAGCGCAGCGGCTTCGCGCGCCTTGCGCGCGTAATATTCATCGGTATGGCGCGGCGAGATCGAATAGATGATATTCACCACCGAGTCCATCCCCAGCGCTTTCAGGTCAGCAACTTCTTTGCGCAGGACATTGTAATCGTTCCAAGGATCGGAGAGCCGAGTCATCGTGATGCCGTAATGTACGAGGCGTTCGACGATGAGGCGGGGAATACAACGGGGGATTAGAGTGAAGCCGCTGTTGAGGCCGCCATGATAGCGGAGCTGAGTGTTCTTGATTTCTTTTTGGCCGTAACGCACCCAATCCCACGGATTGTCGCGCTGCTCGCGCACGACTTTCTTGAACCGGCCACTGACAAAAAATTCCATTCCGTCAAAACCGGCCTGGTCCATATGGCGCAACACCGGATGCATCATGCCGGTAGTCATGTTGTGCGCCCAGAGGCTGGTATTGCCGTCGCGCAAGGTGGTATCGATAATCCGGATCTCGTCCATGTTTTTTTCTCTGATCGGTGGACTTTGTGAAGCTTTAGCGCACGTCGATGGATTTAGGCAAGGACCGCGGCTCGTAATGTGATCCTGAGACGGTAGCCGAAGGTTTGTCCTAAACGTAGTGAAGGAACTGAGATTCTTCGCTGACGCTCAGAATGACAGTGCTGGATACTTACGATTTAAAAGGGTCCAAGGCGGTGACAATCAAGTGAACAGTGGTTTAACCGTTGACAGTCGAAAGCAGCGATGAGTATGAAGGCCGCTGGCGGGTCAGTGTCAGGGAGGATCATGCCCATGCTTGGACAATTCTTTTCCGCTCTGTCAGTTGCTATTGCAGTCGGAGCGACATTGACGTCGTCAGCGCAGTCTGTCCTGGCTCAACAAAAGCCCAAGCTGCGCCCGCTGCATATTGCGCTAGCGAATCATTCCGTGAGCATGACAGCCATCTACGTCGCCAAGCATTTAGGCATTTTCGAGGGGTACGGTTACGATGCGCGAATCTTGGTACTGGAGCCGAGGGCTGCCATCGGCGCCCTGCTTTCGGGAGATCTCGATTGCTACTCCGCGATCGGCTCGACAGCGCGGGCAGCATTGCGCGGCGCGCCGGTTCGGGTTGGATTGGTGTCGCTCAACCGATCCGATTTTATTCTGGTCGCCAGCAAAGAGATCAACAGCATCGATCAATTGCGCGGTAAAGTGATCGGCGGCTATACCCCTCAAGGCACGGTGAATGTCGTGCTCGCCGAAGTTTTGCGGCGAAAGGGTTTGCGCAGCGATGAATACAAAATTGTCAATGCGGGAACGGCTCGGGCTGCGGCATTGGCGAGTGGCACCGTGCCGGCGGCGATGCTCAATAGCGTCGAAACGGTGCGTTTGCTGAAACAAGGGTTTCACGTGCTCGCACGCGCTGCGGATGAGATCGAGTTGCCGCAAAGCGGTCTGGGAATGTCGGTGGCAGCGCTTCAGTCGCGGCGCGAATTCTTGCGCCCGGTGGTGCAATCCGTGCTCGAGGCGACGAAAATTATCGCCACCCAAAAAGAAAGAACGGTGCCGGTTTTGATGAAGCAATTATCAATCAATCAGGAAGAAGCGTCGTTCATCTACGACGCGATTTATAAAGGCTGGGCTGTGAGCGGCAGACCCACGGCGGAAGCACTAAAGTTGGAGCTCGAGCTGGATCAAAAAGACGCGGGGCTGAAAGAGTTGCCGAAAGCGGAGCAGATTTATGATTTTTCTCTGCTCGATGAAGTGACAAAAAGATGACCGACAGGTGCGTATAGCGGATCCTACGATGTACTTCGCCTCGAATGAAAACAAAGCCGGGTTCAATGGAACTACCTCAAAAGCGTCACCCCCGAATGCTTTAATCGGGGGTCCAGTCCGAATTCACTTGGATTCCCGCTAAAATGATGCGGGAATGACGACTGAGCGGAATATAGATTTAAGATGGTTCGTCGTGACGTTTCGGTCGTGATTGGACGTAAATGTGCTAAGCGATCGGTTTGAATTTGGGCAGCCAGATCTCCGGCGAGGCTTGCTCGAAGACCACTGAGACTTTCATGCCGAGCTTCACATCCTCAACCGGGCATCCGACGATGTTCGTGATCAGGCGCGGTCCTTCATCGAGATCCACCCAGGCGACGACGTAAGGAATATCCGGCTCGAACGCTTTGGAGGCCGCGCGGCCGACTACTTGGCGAATCACCGTAAAAGAATAAACCTCGCCTTTGCCGCTCATCGGTTTCCATTCGATCTTTTCGCTGCCGCATTCATTGCAGGATGGCCGCGGCGTCCAGACCCAGCCCCCGCACTCCTGGCATTGCTGCATAACAAATTTCTGTTCTACCGCGGCATCCCAGAACGGCTTGGCCTCCGGGGTGATCGCCGGTAACGGTTTTCTAAGCTCCCGCTCAGCCATATCTACAATTCACTTCCTAGAATCGCGACGGCACAGCAGCCGAGGTTTTTGCCGTAGGGCAGCACTCCTAGCCCAGTGACTAAGCCGGTTTTTGCATTGGGAACTTGCCGATCGCCACCTTCGCCGCGCAGCTGCCGCACGGCTTCGATGATGTGCAAAGTGCCGCCGGCGGTGGAAGGTTGGCCGACGTTGATCATGCCGCCGCCCGTTTGAATCGGCAGTTGTCCTTTGAATGTAAAATCGGTGCGCTCGTAAAAGCCGAGATCGCCCTTGGCGCAAAAACCGAGATCTTCGATCTGCAGGTAAACGACAATAATGTAGTCGTCGTATAATTCTAGAAAATCGATTTGACTGTGTTTGACGCCGGCCATTTCCATCGCGACCTTGCCGGCATCTTTAACGCCCATCACCAGCGCGTCGGAACCGGCGCGCTGTCCGTAGGAAGGATTGCTGCGTTCGCCGAAGCCCTTCAAGTAAATCGGTTTTTTGCGCAGCGACTTGGCACGCTCGGGCGACGCAACAATATATGCTCTGCCACCATTCGCCGGCATCACGCAGTCGAGCAGCCGCACCGGATCTGCGACTAGGCGCGATTCTTTGTAGTCTTCGACGGTGATCGGCTTGCGCAGGTAGGCCAATGGATTGAGGCTCGCGTGATAGCGGCCGGCGACGGCAATCTTGCCGAAATGATCGAGAGTAGCGCCGTACTCGTGCATATAGCGGCGCATCACCATGGCGATTTTGCTGTTCGGCCCCATGGTGCCGTAGGGGATTTCCCAATCGCGCATGTCGCCCGGCTGAATGCCGCCGCCGAAGTGTTCGGAAAAAGGCGCCGCCGCGCCGACCACCAGCGCGATTTCGATCATCCCCGAGTTGATCGCGGCCGCCATGCCGCCGAGCAGTGATACTGCGCCGGCGCCGCCGGTCGCGCCGCCGAGCAGAAATCCCGGCGTGATGCCGAGAATTTCGGCAACTTCTTCGGGCCAAAACGGCTGCGGATATGCAGTGGGGATTGTCACGCCGAGTCCCTGGCCTTGAAGATCTTTCAAGCTCAGACCGGCATCTTCAACGGCGAGGTGCATGGCCGAGGAAATATATTGCGCGCTCGATTTACGCGGCTCGCCGGGTTTCGAGCCGAGGCGATCGGTTGGCGTTTCACCGATGGCAACAATTGCAGCTTGATTGCGTATGCTCATGACGATCAGCTCGGACCATAAGACAGACGGTCTCTCAATTCAAGCGAAGTTTGGCTGTGTTGACAGAACCGATGTGTACCGGTACGAACTGCAAGAGCCAAAAATTAGAGTGATGGAGTATTGGAGTAGTTGGGGAAATGAAAAAGCCGATTCTCATCGCGCTCACGATATTCTCGCTGATGTTAGTGCGGAGCCCAGTCCACGCCGAAAAATTTGTTATCGCCTGGTCGGCGGTCAGTGCGCTGAATTCGCCGTTCTGGGTCATGAACGACGCCGATTTGTTGAAGCAAGAAGGTTTGGACATGGAGCTCGTTTACATCGCGAGCTCCCCCACGGTGGCACGGGCGACTTTAGCCGGCGACATCGTTCTTTCCGGCGCGAACAGCCAAGTGATCGTCGATGCAGGGTTGAATGGCGCCGATCTGGTCGCCATGGGCGCGATTACGAACGTCGTCGCGTTCTACGTCATGGCCGCGCCGGAAATCAAAACCGTCACTGATCTGAAGGGGAAAGTCGTCGGCGTGACTCGGTTCGGTGCGTCCACCGATTTCGGCATGCGTATGTTGCTTTCGAAATACGGTCTCGAGCCGTCAAAAGAAGTTCCTATGATTCAAATCGGCGGCATGCCAGAGCTCGCCGCAGCGCTTTCGAAGAAGACCGTGTTTGCCGCGCCGATGTCCCAACCTATGGTTTACCTCGCGCAGCAAGCCGGGATGCGGATGATCGCTAATCTTGCGAAGGAAGAGATTCCTTTCATGCACATCGGCCTCACGACTTCGAAGAAATGGATAAGAGAACATCGGCCGCAAGCAAAGGCGTTCATTCGCGCCTACGGCCGAGCGATCTACTTTATGCACACGCGCAAGGAAGAAACGCGAAAGATTTTTGCCAAGTATACCAAAATCAACGACCCGGGCATGCTCGACGGCAGCATTCAATACGGCTACGACTTCATGGAAAAAGTTCCGCTGGTGAAAACGGCAGCCTTTCAGGTGACGTTAGATCAAATCGCCAAGAGCAATCCTAAAGCAAAACAGGCAAAGCCGGAGCAATTCTTCGACAACAGCTTGGTGCAGGAACTGATCGACGAGGGATTTTTCGCGAAGCTGTGGGGAAAAAATCCGCAGTAACCGAGAATGGAATAATGGAGTACTGGAGTATTGGCTAAATGAACAGAACGCTGCTCGCGTTGTGGGTTCTTGCTGCGATTTTCGTTTCTGCGCCGGCAACGCAGGCGCAGAAGCTCGTCATCGCATGGACCGCGGTGAGCGCGTTCAACTCGCCGTTCTGGGTCATGAACGATGCTGGACTCTACAAAGAGGAAGGCTTGGACGTCGATACGATGTATATCCCCAGCTCGCCGATCGCCGCCAAGGCGACTCTCGCAGGCGAAACCGTTATCAGCGCGCAAAACAGCCAGGTGATCGCCGACTCCGGATTGCAAGGCGCGGATTTGATCGCGATCGGCGCCACGGTGAACATCGTGCCCTTTTACGTGATGGCCGCGCCGGAAATTCGCACGGTCAACGATCTGAGAGGAAAAACCGTCGGCGTTTCGCGCTTTGGCGCGGCGACCGATTTTGGCATGCGCATCTTTCTCGCCAAGCATGGTTTGGAAGCCCACAAGGATGTCACCTTCATACAAATCGGCGGTATGCCGGAGATCGCCACGGCGCTCGGCAAAAAGATTATCGCCGCCGCGCCGATGTCTTATCCGATGGTTTATGTAGCCGAGCAGGGAGGAGCGAAAATACTAGCGAACCTGGCCAAGGACGAAATTCCGTTCGTGCACTTGACGCTCACGACCACGAAGCGCTTTCTCAAAGAAAAGCGGCCGCTGGTGAAGGCTTTTTTGCGGGCTTACGGCAAGGCGGTGCACTTTCTCTACACTCGGCAGCCGGAATCTCTGGCGATCTTTGCCAAATATACCAAGATCAAGGATCAGAAAATGCTCGAGGGAAGTCTCAAGTATGGCTATGAGTTCATGGAAAAGGTGCCCTTCGTCAAGCGCGCCGGATTTCAGGTAACACTCGACGAAATCGCCCGAACGAATTCGAAAGCGAAGCAGGCAAAGCCGGAGCAGTTTTTCGATACCAGCGTGGTTCAGGAACTGGTCGACGAAGGGTTCTTCGCGAAGCTCTGGGGCCGAAATCTCTGAGCGGATAGGGAAGCGCTCCTCCTGATAACCAGCGATAGGTGTCTGTTGGGGGCGACCGGCGGTCGCCCCAAGGCCCGCACACAAGAACAGAGGTTTCAATGCCGATATTTATCAGCAATGACGACGTCGAGCAGCTGATCACGATGAGAGACACGATGGAGGCGTTGGAGATTCTCTATCGCGAAATGGGCGCAGGCGCCGCGGTGACCGCGCCGCGCTCGGACGTGCATACTCCTACCGCTGCAGGCCAGAGCGCTGAAGGGCCGATGGCGCATTATCTGAAAAGCATGAGCGGCGCGAGCCCGCACTTCGGCACGGCGGCGCTGCGTTTTTCCTCCGATATCGTGGCCTGGCGGGACAGCGGCGGCGCTATGCGGCGCGAGAAGCTGCCGATGCTGCCGGGAAATCGCTGGATGGGAATCGTCCTGCTTTTCAGCTCAGCGAACGGCGAGCTGCTGGCGATCATGAATGACGGCGTCTTGCAGCGTTTCCGAGTCGGCGGCGCGAACGGTGTGGCGACGAAATATCTGGCACGTCAAAACGCCGAAACCGTCGGGCTGATCGGTTCGGGTTGGCAAGCCGGCACGCAAGTGATGGCGGTCTGCGAAGCGCGACCCATCAAGAAAATTAAAGTTTTCAGCCCGACAAAAGCCAATCGCGAGAAATTTGCCCAAGAAACCAGCGAGCGCGTCGGTGTCGAAATCGTGCCCGTCGAGTCGTACCAGGAAGCGGTAAAAGGCGTGGATATTATCGTCACCTCGACAAACTCACGCACGCCGTTTCTCGGTAAATGGGCGCTCGCCGAAGGCATGCACCTGAGCGCGATGCAGCGCGACGAATTCGACGACGCGGCATTGCTCAGCTGCAGTCCGCTGGTGTTGCATACGCATGCGACCGAAAACAATGTGACATCCAGCGCGCTCGCACATTTCGAACGCGAAGATTTCAAACTGCGCGATCATCCGCTGGATCGCGGTATTGACTGGAAGTCCTTGCCGACATTGCCGGAACTTGTTTTCGGTAAAATCAAAGGGCGAGAGTCGGACGGTCAGATCACCGGCTTCGTCAATAACATCGGCATGGGAGCGCAGTTCGCTGCGGTAGGGAAGAAAGTCTACGACGCCGCAAAGGAAAGCGGCGCGGGACGTGAAGTGCCGCTGGATTGGTTCACCCAGGACGT
>JBIOXP010000137.1:0-5163 GCA_044869705.1 Binatia bacterium
CTCCTCGTCCACGTGGAGAGACTTCAAGGCCTCTTCGCCCGGTAAACCAGCTGACGCCGAGGGATGGCGGTGTTACCTCGGTAACAGACAGCTTACTTCTTTCCCGTTTAGGATACGGCGGACCCAATCCCGGCCCATCGCAAGTAACCGACCCCGATTATGATTCGGGATCAGTGCGGGGAAGTATCATGAAGCGAATCTTGATCGTTGCCGCCACCGCGAGCGCTGCGGCGTTGACTTGGGCGGTGCTTGCATCCGCTGCGCCGCCGGCGAAGCACACGGTTGCGGCCACTCGGCAAGCGGGCTTCGACACCGAGATCGCGCGATATGCGCAGACGATGCTTGAAGAGGGTCGCAAAACCTTCCGTTACGACACCTTCGGAAGCGAAGCATTCTGGGGCGACCAATTAGAGCTTCACAAAGCCATCGCGGGCGCAAAGAATGGCGGGGTCGGTCCCGGCGTTTCTCCAAAGACGGCGTTGGCGGTCGGGCTCAAGGTCGATTCCGATGCCCTTCCGCCTGCCTTGAAGAAGCAGATCGCGGCAGGAAAAGTGAATCTTGACGACCCGGCGACGACGATTGCATTGCTTAAATTGAATGCCGTGGTCGGCGTCAAAGCCTTCACAAATCGTGATGGCAGTGTTCGTTCGATGGGCATCCAGTGCGCATTTTGCCATTCGACCGTCGACAACTCATTTGCGCCAGGCATTGGCAAGCGGCTCGACGGATGGGCCAATCGCGACCTTAACGTCGGGGCGATCGTGTCATTGGCGCCAAACCTGAAGCCTTTCACGGACCTCCTTGGGGTGGACGTCGCAACCGTGAAAAAAGTGCTCACCAGCTGGGGACCGGGCCGCTACGATGCGTTTTTGAACAAGGATGGGAAAGCCTTTCGGCCCGACGGCAAGCAGGCCGGGACGTTGATCCCGCCGGCATTTGGCTTGGCCGGTGTAGACCTGGCCACCTCGACCGGCTCCGGATCGGTCACCTACTGGAACGCCTACGTCGGTGTGACCCAGATGCATGGCCTCGGAACGTATTTCGACGCTCGATTCAGCGATAAGGATCAGTATCCAGTCTCAGCCAAGAGCGGAGCGTGGAACACGCGCAGCAAGCCGGACCGAGTGACAGCCAAACTCTCTGCGCTGCACTTCTACCAGTTGTCGATGCCCGCGCCGAAAGCCCCCGACGGATCCTACGACAAAGCTGCGTTCGACCGCGGCAAGGCAGTGTTCAACGGGCCAGGGACGTGCGCAACCTGTCACGTCCCGCCGCTCTTTACTGAGCCAGGACACAACTTGCACACGCCGAGCGAGATCGGCATCGACTCATTCCAGGCCGACCGTTCGCCGACTCACATGTACCGCACGGCGCCGCTTGCCGGACTATGGACGCACCAGAAAGGCGGCTTCTTCCACGACGGCCGTTTTCCCACGTTGTTGGCCGTAGTGAACCACTATAATGCGCACCTCAGGCTGAATCTCAGTGATGCTGACAAGAATGATCTCGTTGAGTACCTGAAGGGGATCTGAACAAATCGACCTCCGTCGTCGGTCCGGTCCAGAAAATGGATACAAGAATGATTCCTCTTGTTTCGTACCACGCACCGGCACTGCACATCAGCATATTGAGCGCCGCCTTGCTCGTGCGATAAGCGTAATGACCTGCTTGCCACGTGCTCGATACTAACGCCAACGTTGATGCGATCATTACTACGACTTACGCGCGCTGGTCCTAACACGTTCGTGCCCTGATAAAAGTGCGGGAAACGCCACCGAAACCATGATCGAATTCAGGTAGCGCGGCGGCACATTGATGATCAGCCGCCTGATACTGCCGGCGCGTATCCGTTCGAGGTGATAAGCGATCGCGTCCAAGTGGCACGGCAAGCTTTCAGGTCTTAGCTTGTTACGCGCACCACAGACCAAAGCTGCATCCCGATTCCTCGTCAGTGTTCCAGCAAGGCTACTGTTCCCAACCCACCGTCGGCACAGATACTGACGATTGCGCGACTTCCCTTGGGCATCGCAGCAAGTTCCTTGACGGCCTGACTCAAGATCCGGGCCCCGGTAGCAGCGAAGGGATGACCGAGCGCAACACTGCCGCCGTTGGGGTTCATGCGGTCGCGTGGAAATGCTCCGAACGTATGATCCACACCGGCCTTGTCTCGCACGAAGTCTTTATCCTCAAGGCCTTTGATATGGCATAACACCTGCGCGGAAAACGCTTCATGGATTTCCCACAACGCAATGTCGTCGAATTTTAATCTACGCCGCGAGAGAATTTGCGGAATCGCAGATACCGGCGCCATCAAAAGACCTTCAGTGAAAATATCGACTGCGGCCATTTCAAAATCAACGAGACGGACGCGCGGCGTCTTCGGAGGCAACCGACGGAGGCCTTCCTCGGTGGCGACCCAGATAGCTGCGGCTCCGTCGGTCAGGGGCGAGCTGTTGCCGGCGGTGAGCGTACCTTTTCCACTTGTGCGATCGAACGCTGGTTTCAGCTTACTGAGTTTGTCAAGCGAGGTATCGCGACGGGGAAAGTGATCGGTTGAGACCCCGTCAATTGGAACAATGAGATCCGAAAAAAAGTCGCGGTCCTGCGCAGCCACCGCGTATCGATGGCTTTGTAATGCTAGTTCGTCTTGTTCGCGACGGCTGATATTCCAGGTCTTTGCCATGTCTTCGGTATGCTCGCCCATACTGCGGCCAGTGACCCGATTCTTTACCTCGGGCACGAACAGCCGAATGTCGGAGGGGCGGAGTTTCCGAACCGCACTTAGCCGCTGCGAAAGGCCGCGTGCCTGCACTACGCGTCGCAGAAAATCCGAAAGGTTCTGTCCTAGCCCGATCTGTATACGCGTCATACTTTCTACGCCGCCAACAAGCGCTAGCGACCGACCGTCGCTACCTAATATCCCGGCAGCTTCGAAGACCCCGACCATGCTGGTGCTGCACTGCATGACTGTCGTAAAGGTCGGCACATGCGGGTCGAGCTTTGCCTCTAACCAAACCTCGCGTGCAAGGTTTGCGTAGGCAAGATTGCCGACAACGGCGCCCCAAACGGCGAAATCAATTTGACCGTTCGCAAGTGGGGCCATTGCTTGTAACACAGGCACTGAAAGCGCCAACGAATCGCGGCGTGCGAACGGCCCGTCGACGCCAACAAAAGGTGTCCGAAGGCCTGCGCCTAGCCATATCGTTTTTTCGTTGATCATTAACTCCTCGAAATGTCCCGCGGCTCGCTCCGGATAAAATCACAGGGCGGTTTGAAGAAGCACCATTTTGCCACGAGAAATGCGGGCTACTCGTGCGTGGGACAGGTTAAATTTGCTGCCTGCGGCCGGTCGAAAGGATGTTCTCCCCGAAAGCTCGCAATTTTACATCGTTGAGCATCAGGAGTTCACGTCGCTGACGCATGTGATCTCGCCACGCCTCGGATCGCAGGCCATCGCTTGTCCGCGCGCATCAAAAAAGCTTGCAGTGCGGCGTTTCGCGCGTCAAGGCGTCTCTGACGGTCCCGAAATCCAGCTCGAATTCGAGACTTTTCGGCAAGTCTCCGACTAATACCCAGCAAATTCTCGTTTTGTAGAGTCGACGCGTGAGACAGGTTCGATCCTCGATTGCGTCGCGACTGGTTCAAATTCCGGCATCCCAGTGTCTTAAGATCTATGATTTTTACGACGACGGCGCTGGCGGAGTGTCCAAACTATCAAATCAAATACCATCTCGGTGTTGGACCTCAACGGTGGACGACAATGCCGATTACCACAGCTGCGTCGAGAACGATCCAGCCAATACAAGCAAGATAAATGGTCTTGTCGTGCTTACGTATTCCGTAAACAAACCAGAGGCACGCAGAAAAAAGATAAGAAGTCCACGAAATTAGCGAGATGCCGCCGACATCTCCTCCAACCCAAATGGTGAGTACTTGCGGTATCGTCATTAGCATCGTGGCAACGGAAAGAACCCGTAGAATTCTTTCCAAACCGCCGACGGGAACTGGTCCCCGTGGCTGGCCAACTGACGCGCATTCAGGAGGATGAATCGTCATTGTGCCCCTCCTTTTCGGAGCAAACCCAGCTAAGCCGATCGTCGCCGACGATGGCGATCGTTCCATGACGATCGCAAACCCACGTCGAGTGCCGCGCTGTGCTGATCGCGCGGCGGTGCATGACAAGCGCGCCGGCGAACGCGGCAGTGATAACAGCAACAGAAATGCATAAAGCGTCCAGCCGGTTCAGGCGCGCACCAATCATCAGTGGCGCCATCCAATTTCCGTATCGGCCCGTTTTCGCCGGCATGAGTGTAGGATCATGATCAGACCGTGGCCTGTCCCATCTAGTTAGATGCTCGGGGGCGTCTTTGAGGATGCTGGCGGTTGTTGCTACCGTCGATATGTCCCGCCGCGCTCGCTTGAGTCGAGCGGTTAATCGCGGCATTCGCGGGAACGGTTACTCGGCTGCTGTCACGGCCGGCCGGCGGCGCCCCTCGCTGGGTTCGATGCGCGTCATTTCATCTTCCAGCCACAAGCGGTGGTGTTCCTTGGCCCAGTTGATGTCGACGGTACCTTCGCCCATGGCCTCGAATGCGCCTTCCATGCCGATGGTGCCGATATAGATGTGGCCGAGCATCGCCGCCACGAACAGCATCGCGACCACGGCGTGGATCATCTGGGCATATTGCATGGTGTCGATCGTGGTGCCGTAGAACGGGAACATCAGCACGTAACCCGTAATCGCGACCGCGGCGCCGCCGAGAACGACGATCCAGTAGATCGCCTTCTGGCCGCCATTGAAGCGGTAGGCCGGCGGATGATCGTCGCCGATGATGCCGCCGCCGCGCTTGAACCACTCGACATCCACCTTGTTTGGAATATTGCCGCCGATCCACATCAGGAAGATCAGGACCACGCCGATAGTGAAGGGGAAGCTCAGATAATTGTGCGCGTATTTCGCCCACTCGGACCAGGTCGTGAATGCCTCCGAGCCGAACGTCGAGACGAATAGCGGCCGCCCGAAGGTAATGTTGAGACCGGTGACGGCCAGTATGATGAAGCAGGTCGCCGTCATCCAATGCACAAAGCGCTCGAATGCGTTGAAGCGGACGATCGTGCGGCCCGAACGCCCGCTCTTGAGCATGACCATTCCGCGTGTCAGAT
>JBIOXP010000138.1:0-17736 GCA_044869705.1 Binatia bacterium
AAAAGCGAGCTTACTCGCGGCTCTCGGCCGCAGTCATCGGCGCTCTCTCGATGGGCGTCGCCGCGCTGGCGTGCGCTCAGATGGCATCGCCCGCACGTGTGAAGGGGCCGATTAAGAGCTATGTCGGAAATTTCAAAGACAATACAGTGAGTGTCATCGATACCAGCTCCGGGGCAGTTCTCCGGACTATGCCCGTTTCGGCGGGTCCGCACGGAATGGCAATCACACGCGACGGTCGCACAGTTTATGTGAGCGGCGACGGGTCGTCCTCCGTGGACGTGATCGATACCGTAACAGACAAAGTCGTGAAAACGATTTCGGTCGGTAAAACGCCGAACGGGATTGCGCTCACGCCCGATGACCGACTGCTGCTGGTCACAGTCTATGGCGAGGATCGCCTGGCCTTCATCGATACCGCGACACAAAGCGTGATTGCCACAACCGACGTCCCCAAACCCCATACCGTGGCAATCAGTCCCGACGGAAGAGTCGCCTATGTGGCGGAGCAGGAACCCGGCCATTTCGGTCTCGCTCTCGTCGAGCTGGCAACACGGCGCGTCACCCGCAGCGTCCCGCTCGACAAGACGCCTCGCGACGGAGAATTCGGTTACGACGGCAGGATGTTCTATTTCACTCAGGCGGGAGTGAGCTCGGTTCAGGTGATGAATCCCGCTTCGGGAGAAATTGTCGCGCAAATTCCCACCGGCGTCTCACCGCATTTCGTGGGTTATTCGCGCAACGCGGCAGTCGGCATCGTCGTTGTGCAGGGGCCGGGCGAGCTCCTGTTGTTCGACCCCGCAACGAACATGCCGGTGCGCAGCGTCGCGGTTGGGAAACAACCGCACTGGGCTACGACTTCGGCTGACGGGAGAACGGCGTACGTGACCAATGAGGGCTCGAACGATTTCACCATCGTAGACCTGGCGAGTGGCAGTACTCGCACAATCGCCGTCGGCAACGCGCCACGGAAGGTCGTCGTGCAGCCGAGCGCGGCGAACTGAAGGAGTTAAAGTCATGACGATGAACGCAATCAGGTGCGTGGAAAGAAATCCACGGCGGCGACTGATTCGAATGGCGGTTCTCGCTGTCGCCGTTGTGAGCTTCGGCTTACCTGCCCGGACCGCCCCGGCAGCCTCCGTTGAAACTAAAGCAACGAAGGTTTCGATCGTGAACTTTCAGTTTACGCCGGCGGAAGTGACGATCGCTGCGGGCGAGAGCGTCACCTGGGTCAACGATGACGGCGCGCCCCACGGGTTGGAGTACCATGACGGGTCGGCGGGGAACGACTTATTGCTGCCGGGCGCGAGCTATAACCGTCGATTCGATCAACCGGGCACTTACGATTATAACTGCTCGGTCCATCCTTATATGACCGGCCGCGTCATCGTGCGCGCCCGATGAAGAGGCCGCAGAGGCATGTGGCACGGCCGACGCTGCGTGACGACAGAAAATAACGCGCGGCGCCGGCTCGTGCCATGCGCAGCAATCGCTCAAGCAGTCCAACTTGCGTTCTGCAAAACGATCCGGTAGCCGTCGGGATCTTCGAACGTTTTTCCCTGGATGTCCCAGTATGTGTTGAATGCCGGTACGGCCGGATAGCCGAGCCTCTCGAGCCGCTGCGCGGCTTCCTCCCACTCCGTTCGATCGGGAATGTAAAACACCAGAAGATTGTCCTGGCTGGGGGCTTTCCCGGCGGCATGCCCGCGTTTGCGCGTGAACTCGAGGTGATATCCCGCTGCCTTGTGACCGAGCATGACACCATCGAAACCGTCGTGATCCTGGAATTCATAGAGAACTTCGAGCCCGAGGCCGTCGCGATAAAATTTTACGACCGCGGCGAGTTGATCGGTGGGGCGCGCCACTCGCAAATGCGCTTTTGCGAGACTCATGCAAAAGTCATCCGATTTTCACGTCCGCTCTGTCAAGCCCTGCTTCGGTCTAAGGAAGACGCCCCGCGCGTGCCAGAACGATTTCGACCTCGACGCCACCCGTTGCATCGCGCCGTATTACGCGGCTCTGTCGGTTGATGCGGCACCGGGTTCCGATTTGATTGACAGCGCGGCAGGTCAGCGCATAAGTTTTTAGCGACCCGTGCTCGGGCGTACGCGCACGGTGTCGCCGGGAAAACGGCATGACGATAACTCGCCTCTATCCTTCTCTTCCTCCACCAAAGCAGTGCCTCAATGCAATTGCGCTCGCCCTCGTGGTCGTTTGTCTCTGGGCTCATGGAAACAGTACGCTCGCAAGCGAAGCCAAGCCGCTCGCAAAGATCGTGATTGGCTACGGTTCTGCGGATGGCGGCGTGGCAGTCCTCGGCCATGCCAACGAAATGAAACTATTCGAGAAGCACGGTCTCGATGTAGCGCTGGTCGGGATGGGCACCGGATCGGTATCGTTGCGGGCGCTGATCGCCAAAGATCTGCAAATTTCTTCTTTAACAGCTTCCGGTTTGGTGCAAGCGGCGTTGCAGGGCGCCGACACCGTTCTCATTGGCGCTCTCGTCAATGGTTTCGTTTTCAAGATTTTCAGCGCGCCGGAGATTTCAAGCCCGACACAACTCAAGGGCAAAAAAATAGGCGTCAGCCGCTATGGGGCGACTTCCGACTTCGCCGTCCGGCTGGCGCTGAAAAAATGGGGTCTCAATCCCGACCGCGACGTCAATGTTCTGCAAATCGGCACATCGCAAGACACTGTCCGCGCGTTGCAGGCCAAAATGCTCGATGCCGGCGTGACGAGTGGAACATCGTCGCTGATCGCCCGCAAATCGGGATTTCGCGAGCTGGCGGATCTCGCCGAATTGGGGCTGGATTACCCGAGTTCGGCGATCGGCACGACCAAATCTTACCTGCAAAAAAACCCAGCGACCGTGAAGGAATTCATGCTCGCCTACATCGAGGCGATCCATGACTTCAAACGCAATAAAGAAGTCGCCCTTGCTGTGCTGAAGAAATACACCCGCACGAACGATCGCGAGATTTTGGAGCATAACTACGATGAGATCGCGAGCAGATATCTGCGCCTGCCGATTCCGACACTGCAGGGAATTCGAACCATCCTGACGGAGCTCTCAAGCACTATACCGGCCGCGAAGAACGCCGATCCCGAGCAATTCGTCTCCTATCAGATCGCGCGGGAAATCGAAGCAAGCGGCTTCGTCAAACGGCTGTACGAGAACTAGATGAAATCCCGGTACATTGTATTCAACGTTGCATCAACTCACCGGACGGATTACGGTCGATGCCACATACCAGGATCAACCTCAACGGAAATATTGTCGGTGCTGTGAGCCGATGATTTCAAGGAGCTTTGCGTTATGACCGATTACGTGAAGAAACTTCTGCCCCGTTTTCGCTATGGAGTGATCCAGCCGCGTGCCCATGAAGAGGTCCAGCGGGCGCGAAGCTATCAACTCTATCGGCTTCTGCCGCTCGATTTCATGGAAATCTCGACCGGACTGGGCCTCGAGAATTACACCAAGGAAGGTGTGGAGAAGGCAGTCAAGAATTATTGGACGTGCGTCGATCGGCTGATTAAAGAGAAGGTCGACCATATTATTTTCAGCGGCGCGCCGATTTCCGCAATGCTCAGTCGACCGAGGGTGCTGCAACTGCTGGGCGAAACGAAAGAGAGAACCGGAATATCCGCCGACGCTCCGCTGGAGGCGCTGATCGCCGCGATGAAGCATCTCGGGTTGACTAGACTTGCGGTGGGCAGCCGCTGGGCCGACCCGGTCAACGATGCGATCAAGCGCTATCTCGAAGCTGGCGGCATCGAAGTTGTCGGCATTACGAAACGCAACCAGTGGGCCTCGGACTCGTTCGCGATGACATTGGAACAAGGCCTGGAAATGGCTCTCGATGTCGGTCGTGAGGCGGCAAGGAACTGGCCCGAGGCCGAAGCGATCTCAATCCCCGGCGGCGCGGCGATGTCACTGCATGTCATTCCGGCGATCGAGGAAGAATACGGCAAGCCGGCATTTACCAATATGAGCGCCGAAGTATGGAATGATCTCGTGCGCCCCGGCATCATCCCGCCCGTGCAAGGCTGGGGACGGCTCCTGGCCGGCATGAAGTGATCATGGTCTCAGTAATCGGAGTAGCGCCGCACAGTGAACTATGCCGCGTTTCGCGCCGTGCGTCCTTCGTTAGAAATCGACTCAGAACAATGCCAGGAGAAAAGTCCCGCCCATAGTCAGGCTCAGCGTCGCGCCGAGTTCTGCGTGAGTTACTCGTCCGAAATTAATCTAGAGAAAGATCTCTCACATTGATTCGAGATGACACGGATTGCCGTTCCGAGCGGAACGCGAGGAATCTTTCCCCCGGTATTTTCGTTCTCTGCAGGCGTGCGTAAAGCTCATGAATCACTGCGCGGCTACAAATTGCGATGTGGTGATGACCGCGGCACGACTTCGATCAATATCGCTTCCGGGTCTGCGCCCCAGCGAAACGGTAACATGACGCTGCCCAAGCCGCGCGACACTACCAGCAACGTCGAGCCGTAAGCGTAGACGCCTTCGTCGAGGCAATAGCGGCTTTGCCGGATGATAGCCGGCCCGCGAGGAAAGCGAATCTGGCCGCCGTGTGTATGGCCCGAGACGATCAACGGTATGCCGCGCTGTTCGGCTTCGTAAAAAAAATCCGGATTGTGGGCCATCAGCAAATGGGGTCGGTGCTGCGCAGTCAAAGTATGCCAATCGGGCTTGCCCATGATGCGATCATCAATGCCGCCAAGCACGAAGGCTTTGCCGCAATGCGACAGCGAAACACTTTCGTTTTTGAGCGTCTTGATGCCGACAGCCGCAAGGTTTTTCATGAGCTCGACGGGATCGCCGCCGAAATAATCGTGATTGCCTAAGCAGAACCATGCACCGAGCGGCGCGTCGCTCATTTGCGCCAGCGCGCTCAAGTACGGGTTCGCTTCACTGACATGACCGCTGACCAAATCGCCACCGATCAGCACCAGATCCGGCTTCATTTGCATCAAAGCGCGTAAAATACCGGTCAGCGTCTGCGGCTTCAGAAAAATCCCGCCATGAATATCGGTGATCAGAAGCACGCGCAGCGGCGCGAGATCGTTTGGCCAGCCAAGCGGGCTCACGGTGGTTTCCGCAAGGCTGAAGCGCTGCTCTAAGACCCAGCAGTACGGATTCCAGAGATTTCCCAGGAGCGGGTAGATGAAGCGCGAGAAAAAAATGTCGGCGTAACGCTCAGTGATCTTGATGACGCCGCGATTGGGATTGATGTGGCGCCGCTCTTTTCCGGTCATGCGGCGCGGCGGCGGCAGTACGCGCCGTTTAAGGAGCGTCAGAGGATTGTTTGGTCTTGTCGTGGGAGCGCGCATAAACCAAAAATATTGTAGCGCGCCGTCGCGACAATTGCATCGATTAAGAAGCAAACAGCTTCGGGTTTTCCGCGTCGGATCGATCTTTTCGAAATCGCCGCAAGGGATTCTTTTTGGCTTCGAAAAATATTCAAAAGCATGTTCGGCTTTTATACGGGCGATTTCCTCAGACAGCTGAGAGGTCTCTTACGCAGCTAAAATCATCGGCGAAACGAAAACTTGCAATACAGATCGGCGCTGCTTGACCGAAGCCTAGCAATCCAGAAGCTTGACTTTATTCCGACAAATCCCCTATTTTCGCTCGCATCCTCAGGGCAATTCGTGAAAGGTGATTACATGCTGATCCATGCCAAGTTTTTCAAGGCGCTTGAAGTGCCGATCGCGCTTGCGACAGCCTTTTTGCTGCTATACCTCGCCGGGGCGCAAGCCGCAGAAACACCCCGGGCCGGCGGTGAGCTGGTCTTTGCCGTGGGCGAAATTCCCCCGTCCTTTGACGGCCACCGTGAGACCACTTTTGGTATGCTTCATCCAGTGGCACCGCACTACAGCACGTTGCTGCGCTTCGATCCGCAAAATTATCCAAAGATCGTCGGGGATGTCGCCGAGAGCTGGTCATTTTCCAAAGACGGTTTGACGCTGACAGTGAAGATACGTAAGGGAATCAAATTTCATGACGGCACGCCGCTCTCGGCACACGACGTCAAGGCCACGTATGACAAAATTATTTTTCCGCCCGAAGGAGTAGCGAGCGCACGGAAAGCTTTATACTCGATGGTCGACAAGGTCGAAGCGCCGGATGACGCGACGGTCGTTTTCAAGCTCAAGCACATCGCCGCTTCATTCCTGGCCAATCTCGCATCGCCCTGGAACTTCATCTACAGCGCCGAGCGCCTCAAAAAGGATCCGCGCTGGTATGAGAAGAACGTAATGGGTTCGGGTCCGTTCATCTTCGCCGAGCACGTCGCCGGCTCTCATTGGATCGGAAAGAAAAATCCCAATTACTTTCTTCCCGGACGTCCTTACCTGGACGGCTTTCGCGCGGTTTTCATACGCGATACCGCGCCGCGCGTTGCGGCGGTGCGCAGCGGCCAGGCCGTCGTCGAGTTTCGCGGTTTCAATCCGGCTGCTCGCGACGACATCGTAAAAACGCTCGGCAACAAGGCCGTCGTTCAGGAGAGTCCGTGGGCCTGCAATATTCTGGTCACTCTCAACAATGAAAAAAAGCCTTTCAACGATGCGCGCGTGCGGCGCGCCTTAACACTTGCCATCGACCGCAATGAGGCTTCGAAGGCGCTGTCACAGATTTCCGTCATGAAATACATCGGTGGCGTGTTTCGACCGGGATCCGAGTTTGCCGCGCCGCCGGGAGAGCTTGCTAAGCTTCCTGGCTTCGGCAAAGACGTCAACGCAGCGCGCGCGGAAGCGAAGCGTTTGCTCAAGGAGGCGGGTGTCTCCGAAGGGTTCTCGTTCGTTTTGAAAAACCGCAATGTCAAAGAGCCCTACGAAGTCAGCGGCGTCTATCTGGTGGATCAGTGGCGGAAAATCGGTCTGAATGTCACGCATACGCCGCTGGAAGGCGGACCGTATTTCAACGATTTGCGCCAGGGGAACTTCGATGCCGGCGTCGACTTCGATTGCGAATTCATGGACGAACCGGATCTATATCTGCTCAAGTATCTGAGCAGCGATGCCAGCCCGGTGAATTATGCGCGTTATAAAGATCCGGCCGTCGATGAATTATACGAGCGCCAAAGCCGCATGCTCGATCTGAAAGACCGGTTGCCCCTTCTGCGGCAGGCGGAGAGACGCGTCATCGCAGAACAGGCGTATCAATTCCCGCTGCTCTGGTGGCAGCGCATCGTGCCGCACAGCAGCCGGCTCAAGGGCTGGAAGATCGGCCCGAGTCATTATGTCAATCAGGACCTGCGCGATGTATGGCTGGCGCAGTGAGAGAAGCCGAGGAATGGAAGCTTGAGAATCGCAAATGGACGATCATGCGATCACCTATTTTCGGTGATTTGGTCGCGGAAAGGGGGCGCCTAGAAAACTCGTGTGGCCGTACATTCTGAAGCGCCTTCTATTGATGATTCCGACGCTGTTTGGCGTCGCGCTGCTGGTATTCTTGCTCCTCCGAGTGGCGCCCGGAGACATTGTCGAGCTGAAATATGCCGGCAGCGGCACATTCGCGCCGAAGGAAGCGCTGGATCGAGAACGGGCACAGCTGGGGCTCGACAAACCGGTGGCACAGCAGTTTGTCAGTTGGATTACCGGGATGGTTAGATTCGACTTCGGTCAGTCGATGTGGACCGGGCAACCGATCACCCAGGAAATCAAAGTTCGCCTCGAGCTCAGCCTGGAACTCGCCGTAATGGCAACTCTGGTTGCGATGCTCCTGGCGATTCCTTTGGGCACTCTGGCCGCGCTCAAGCAGGACACGTGGGTGGACTACTGTGTAAGAATTTTCTCCATCGCCGGCCTGGCGATGCCGTCGTTTTGGCTCGGCATTGTGATTATTCTTGGTTTTTTGATTCTGTTCAAATGGATGCCGCCGTTGACGTTTACCTCGTTTTGGGTCGACCCTCGAGCCAACCTGGCGCAGCTCATCTGGCCGGCGCTTGCCGTCGGCTATCGTTATTCCGCGATGGCCACACGAATGACGCGTTCGGCGGTGTTGGAGGTGTTGCGCGACGATTATGTTCGGACAGCACGGGCGAAAGGACTCGGCGAAGCGATGGTTCTGCTAAAACACGCGCTGCGCAACGCGCTTCTGCCCATCGTGACCGTGATCGGCCTCGAGTTCGCATTCCTCATCGGCGGTCTAGTCGTGACTGAACAGGTTTTCAATCTGAACGGCATTGGCATGTTGTTCGTGGAGTCGGTGACGCACCGCGATTACACCATGACTCAGGCGCTGGTGCTGCTTGTGGCGTTTGTCTTTATCTTCATGAACTTTGTCGTCGATTTACTTTACGCCTTGCTCGATCCACGAATTCGCTTCCAATAAACCGCAATCCCGCTGCCCTGAGAGCCTATGCCCGCAAAGACTCGGCGATGGCTGACGATTGTCGCAGGATTTGTCCGTGAGCGTCCGTTGGGCGGCGCCGGCGCGTTTGTCATTCTCGTCATGATCATCGCGGCCGTGCTGGCGAATGCGCTGGCTCCGTACGATCCCCTTGAGAACAATTATGGCGCTATGTTTCAAGCGCCTGGAGGAGAGCACTGGTTGGGCACCGATTCGTTTGGCCGCGATGTGTTGTCGCGTATTCTTTACGGCTCGCGTACGGCGTTGTGGATCGGTTTTTGTTCTTCGCTAGTCGGCACAACGCTCGGCGCGCTGGTGGGCATTGCGTGCGCCTACTTCGGCGGCAAGACCGATCTCTTCACGCAGCGATTCATGGACGTTTTACTCTCTTTTCCGCTGATCGTGCTGGCGCTCGTGGTGGTTGCCGTTTTAGGATCAGGAACTTGGAATGTAATTCTGGCGATCTCGATCCCCATGATACCACGGGCCGCGCTTGTGGTGCGCAGCAGCGCGCTCGCGCTCCGGCACATGGCGTTTATTGAAGCGGCACTGACGCTCGGATCAAGCCATTGGCGGGTGATCTTCTGGCACATGGCGCCCAATGTGATGGCGCCCTACTTGATCATGCTCACCGCGTTTTTGGGCCAGGCGATTCTCTTGGAAGCCTCTCTGTCATTTCTCGGTTTGGGCGTCGCGGAGCCAACGGCGGCATGGGGGCTGATGCTGCGCGGCGCGGCAGTGGAGTTCGCCGAGCGCGCGCCCTGGATGGCTTTGTTTCCCGGACTCGCCATCAGCCTGGCGGTGTTTGCCTTCAATACTTTCGGCGATTCACTGCGGGACGCGCTCGATCCCAGATTGCGCCTAATGTAGACTCGAGGAATAGGATTACCGCCGCCAATCTTGGCCTTTCCAAAGGTCAACGCCGCCCGAGCCGCTGCGCTTTTCGTAGAAACTTTGCTGCACCTTGAACAGCTCGGATCGCGTCATTTCGGTTTTCTGCGGGACCCCTTGCTTGTCGTTGTAGTCGAACACAACGCGCCGCGAATCCTTCAATATCCGAATCAGCTGTCCGCCTTGAGCATCGATGATTCGCCCGATCGTTCGAAGTTGTTCACCCAAGTTATTGATGTCGGGAACTTTGCCTGCCTGACTGCGGCGATGAATGCCGATCCGATCCAATTCGCCGATTTCATTCGCGTTGTAGCGGTGTTCGAACACGGCAATGTCGCCGCCGTCCGCCGCTTTGTCGAGCCGATAGGTGGCCAGTTTATGAATTGCATTCTTCAGAGAAGATTTTTCGGCGGCAGGACTTTTCTTTTCTGCCCGTTTGCGGTCACAACGAACGCGGACCTCAAACGATTGGTCTTGATAATAGACCTCGATCTGTTGCGGGAACAACTCTGCTAAATCCTGACCAATGACGCGCAATGCCCTGGCGAAGTAGCCACCTGAGTCATTGGATTTCAATTGAAAGAAATTATCAGCCATTTTCTCGGTTTTTCATTTCGGGCTTACGGCTCCGACTGCTTTAACATCGCACGACGCCGCTGGCGCGATCAATCAGCGTGAGCTTGCCGGTGCTGTCGTTTAACTTCCGGAAGCAACACCGGCGCGTCCGGCAGCGTAACGCTGCTGCAGCTGATAGAGGTCCGTGTTGTTCAATTCCTCCTTGCGCAACTGGCCGTTGCCGTCCTGGTACTCGAAGACAATCTGATGCAGATCTTTGAAAACGCGAAATAACTCTGCCCTGCCGTTGTGCTAAGTCGTCCTGCAACTCGATGGCAATATTTTCCGGCACTAATCGAGCGAGGTCCTGTCCGATGACGCGGAAAGCACGGGCGGGAAATCCTAACGCTTGGGCGACAATAAGTTTGACCAACTCAGTAAGATTCACGGCTCAAAGGGAGTGACAAAAGAAAGGGCCGATAAGAGGCGTGAGTTGGCGAGTTGGTTGCGCTGTCACCGCGCCTGATCCATTTTCTAGATCGATCAATTTTTGCACTGCGCTTCATGCAACGGGCTGGATCACAATTGCGCAATAGGGTACTCCAAAACCAAAAAACGTCAACAAAAATCTCTGCCTAAGTGCCTTAACTTGACCGTCCACAAGCGGACGTACTAGAACTAAAACAACGAATTCGGCGGTAAGGGGCGCTTTAGGAAGGACAGAGATGGTTGGGACAAGTCTCAAGAGAGCGGGCAACGAGCTGGGGGCGAAAACTACCTATCAGCTCTTTCTTGAAAAAGAAGCGGTTCCGGCAGTGCGCGGATTTCACGTGGAAGACATCAATACAGTCGAACTCTACCCCTGGGCGCGCGTCGGCGGTCGAGGAGTCTATCTTAATCTAGAAGGATCGGAGGGCGTGAACGACTGCTATATCTGCGAGATCGCGCCCGGCAAGTCGCTCGATCCTCAGAAGCATATGTTCGAATGTCTGATTTATGTTGTCAGCGGCCGCGGCGCGACAACGATTTGGCAAGAGGGCGGGAAGCGACAAACCTTCGAATGGGGCGCAGGCGCGCTTTTTTCGCCGCCGTTGAATGTCCGGTATCAACACTTTAACGGCCAGGGCGACAAACCCGTACGCTTTTTGGCGATGACGAACGCGCCAACCGTGCTGAATCTCTACCACAACATCGATTTCGTTTTTAATTGCGACTACCGCTTTACGGACCGCTATGCCGGCGAGGAGGATTTCTTCAGCGGCCGAGCGAAGATTCCCGGAGAAGGGTTTCACGATACCAATTTTATTCGCGACGTGCGGAGCTATGACCTGCCCGAAAGAAGCGATCGCGGCGCGGGCGGCAAGATGCTGATGATTGAGATGGCGAACAACGTCATGTCCGCGCATATTTCACAGTTTCCTGTCGGAACCTATAAGAAAGCTCATCGGCACGGCGCCGGCGCGCATGTCATTGTTCTCAGAGGAGAAGGTTTTTCAGTCATGTGGCGCGAGAGCGAAGCGATCAAGCGCTACAATTGGCGTGCGGGAAGCGTACTCGTACCGCCGGAGCGCTGGTTTCATCAGCACTTCAACATCGGCGGCGAGCCCGCGCGCTACCTGGCGCTCAAGCCGTTCAGCAGCCGAAAGTTTCCCGGTCTCCGTAAGCAATGGGGCACTTCCGAGAGCGTCAAGACGGGCGGCGATCAAATCGAATACGAGGATGAAGATCCGAGCATCCGCGCCATGTTCGAAGAAGAGCTGGCAAAGCGCGGTGTCGAAAACCGCATGGCGAGTGTGTTCAAGGCGGCGTGATTGATGGAAAATCGGTCCCTTGTCCTCTCTTTATAAAAGACGGATAAAAAACTCCCCCTTTGAAAAAGGGGGATGACAGGGGATTTGAGTTGGACTCTATCTGTTAGCGTCGACTCTTCTGAGACGTCACGCTAACTCTCCGCCAGTTTGAACTTCGGCAACGTGACGCCTTCGCCCGTATCTTCGAAAACCACTTCCACAGGCATATCGATGGAGACTTTATCGATCGGGCAGCCGATCACGTTGCTGCAAAAACGCGGGCCTTCATCGAGGTCCACCCAAGCGGTGACGTACGGAATGTCAGGTGCGAAGCCGCGGAGCGCCTGGCCGACCACTTCGCGAATCACCGTAAAGGAAAAAATTTTTCCTTTGCCGCTCACCTGAACCCATTCGAGCTTGTCACTGGCACATTCGCCGCAAACCGGCCGAGGACAAAAAACCCAAGTCCCGCAATCGCGGCATTTCTGCATCATGAGCTTGCCGGCTTTGGCGCCATCCCAGAACGGTTGGTTGACGGGTGTGATTTCCGGAAGCGGTTTCCTGATTGATTTTTCTTCTGCTGACATCCGAAACTCCTGTGCTACTCGCGCGAAATGTTTTCACCACGGAGGCACGAAGGACAGGAAGGGTTCGTGTAGGGGCGCAGCATGCTGCGCCCCTACAAATTCGCGCTCTTCGCGTCTTCGTGGTGAGAGATTTTTTCAGTCATCACTAAGCTTCGCTGCCCAGAATGGCTGCTGCTGTGCAGCCGAAATTTTTACCATAGTTCACGGCGCCGACGCCGGTTGAAATGCCGAACTTTATATTCGGTACTTGACGATCGCCGCCCTCCCCGCGAATCTGGCGCACGGTTTCAAGCACGTGCAGCATGCCGCCGGTGGTCGAAGGTTGGCCGCAATTGATCATGCCGCCGCTGGTTTGGATCGGCAGATCGCCCTTGAACGTGAAATCCGTGCGCTCGAAAAAAGCTTTGTCGTTGCGGCCGCAAAAACCGAGATCTTCGATTTGGATCATGACTATCGGAATATAGTCGTCGTATAGGTTGAGACAGCGAATATCTTTGTGCGTTACGCCTGCCATTTCAAACGCACGCTTGCCGGCTTGGGTAATCCCGGTGATCAACGGATTAGCGCGGTAGCGCGGCCCGCTGCTCGCATTGTTACATTCGCCCCATCCGAGCAAGTAGACCGCAGGTTTGCGCATGGATTTGGCGCGCTCCGCGGATGCCATGATATAGGCCTTGCCGCCGTTGGCCGGCATCACGCAGTCGAAGAGCCGAATCGGGTCGGAGATCAACCGCGATTTTTTATAGTCTTCGATCGTAATCGGTTTTCTGAGATACGCGTTGGGATTGAGCGATGCATGATATCGTCCCGTCACTGCGATTTTCCCGAAGTGGTCCTCGGTCATGCCGGACTCGTGCATGTAGCGGCTCATCACGAAGGAGATTTTGCAGTTCGGACCCATGACGCCGAAGGGCATTTCGTAGTCGCGCGTGTCGGCGGGAGTGCCTCGATGGCCGCCGCGCTCGCTGAACGGCGCCGCTGCCGCAATGACCAAGACCAGGTCGCACAGACCGGCAGTGATGGTCGCCGCTGCGTGCCCGAGCAAAGATACCGAGCTCGCGCCGCCGTTGCCGCCGGCGAGTGAAACGCCGGGCGTGATGCCGAGAATCGCGGCAACTTCCTCGGGCCAAAACGGTTGCGAGTGATTGGTCGTGTAGATTGCCGCCAGTCCTTGATTGTCGAAATCCTTTTTCGTCAACCCGGCATCTTCCATCGCGAGCCGGGCCGCCCACGCAAGATATTCCGCAGTGGATTTCTTCGGTTCGCCGGGCTTGCTGCCGAGCCGGTCCGTCGGCGTCTCGCCGATGCCGACGACGGCTGTTCTTCCTCGTATGCTCATGTCAACGTTTTCTCCTTATTCCTCGAGAAATATTTCAGCTCCGTCGACCTGTCAAGCTAGCCGGCGATGACTTGGTTTGTGATTGACAGCGGGATTGTGAGCGTGGGATAACCTCTGGCACGAGAGATACCGGCTGACACTGCTTAGGCTGGCACCATAGACGGATAATCCAAAGGCCCGAACGGTTCACACCGCTCGGGCCTTTTTTTTTAGAGGGGATGAAACTGACCTTCAATATCAATTCTTCGCTGCTTGGTTTTCACGTCAACGGTAAAAAGTCGATGAATCAATACGGCTACAGCTGGTATCAAATCGGCGCGCTTGGATAGAGGATGGGTTTGAAAAATTCGTTAGGCAGAAGGATTCACAGTATTTTCAGGCTAAGCGATGATTTCCGCCCTGGCACCGTTCCTGCTCCTCGTAACGGCGTGTTTTGAATGGTCTCGCACCATTTGTTTCTTGTTCTCGAGATCGGTCGATTCACCCCAATGCACTGCTAGACGGAGCAGGAGGACCAAGTAGAAGGGCGAGTGCGGACGGCAGCCTGGCAGAGGCGGACATGAAGAACAAGATCGCGGCCGTAATTCTTTGCGCTATGCTGTTGGCGCTTGGCACGTCCGCCGCTCAGCAGCCGCCAAAAATTCCGCGCATAGGAGTTTTGTCCACGGCTGGCGATTCCCGCATTCCAGGCTTTCAAATCGAGGCGTTCCGCAAGGGCTTAGTGGAGATCGGTTACATTGATGGGAAAAACGTCCTGGTTGATTATCGCTATGCCGAAGGAAATCAGGACCGTCTTCCAACCATCGTGGCAGAACTACTGCAGCTCAAAGTTGACGTTCTTGTCGTGACGGCATTAACTGCGCTCCGTGTTGCCAAGGAGGCAACCCAGACAACCCCCGTCGTTATGGTGATTCTTTCAGATCCGGTCGCGACCGGGATAGTGGACAGTGTGGCGCGGCCGGGCGGGAATATCACCGGGCTTACCAGACTCAGCCGCGAACTGAGTGGAAAACGTCTGGAACTGCTGAAAGAGACGATTCCAAAGCTCTCGCGTGCTGCGGTTCTTTGGGATGGGAACGCACCCGGATCGGCTGCTGCTTTGAAAGAATATCAGACTGCCTCGCATGCTCTAAAGATGCATATTGAACCGTTGGAGGTAAGGGCGCCCGCTCCTGATTTGGAGACGACAATGCTCGTCGGCGCCCGGCGCACGTTTGGCGCTATCATCAGAATCAATAACGCATTGGTTCGACGTTACTCGAAGCGAATTGCCGACCTCACCATCAAGAAGAGACTACCGTCAATGTTCGAAGGAACAGACTATATAGAGGCCGGTGGCCTGATGTCCTATTCGGCCAACGACACTGAGGCCTACAGTCGTGCCGCGATTTATGTAGACAAGATCCTGAAAGGAAAGAAGCCGGCGGACTTGCCAATCGAGCAACCGACCAAATTCGAATTCGTGATTAATTTGAAAACCGCCAACCAGATCGGTCTGACCATTCCACCGAATGTGCTGGCGAGAGCGGACCGGGTGATTAAGTGACGGCGGCCAAAGTTTCCAAATTCTTTGGCTTTGCTCTTTTTATCGTGCTGATTGTCTTTCGTCCGGTTCAGGCACAACAACCGCGAAAGATTGGCCTAATCGGTATTGTCGATGCCGGCTCACCTGCTACGACTGGCCATCGAGCCAAGGCGCTCGTCCAGGGCCTGCATGCACTTGGCTATGCGGACCGAGAGAATATCTTAATCGAATATCGCTGGGCTGAGGGAAAGCTAGAGACGCTACCGCGTCTTATCGCGGAATTAATTCGGCTGAGAGTAGATGTAATAATTTCCTCGGCCACCCCCGCCATTCAATTCGCCAAGGAGCAAACCACTACCATTCCGATCGTTATGGCCGGCGTCACCGACCCGGTCGGCGTCGGATTCGTAACAAGCTTGGCACGTCCAGGGGGAAACATTACAGGGTTGACCCATCTTGCTCCCGATTTAACGGGGAAGCGGCTCGAGCTGCTCAAACAAATTGTTCCAAGCGTAGTACGGGTGGGCGTTCTGTGGAATCCGAACCAACCCGGCCAGCGATCCGCGTTCAAGGATGCTCAGATCGCAGCACAAGCCTTGAAGTTGACAGTTATTTCGATGGAAGCTCGAAACCGAGAAGAACTCGAGAGAGTTTTATCTGTCGTCGACACAGAGCAACCGCAGGCACTCTTGGAGCTTCCTGATCCGGTTCTTTTTTTCAATCGGCAGCTAATCCCGCCATTTGCGGCCAAACACAAGCTTCCGGCAATGTACAGCTTCACGGAATACGTCGAGGCCGGCGGGCTTATGTCTTACGGCACGAGCTTTCCAGAGTTGTTCCGCCGGGCCGCTACTTACGTCGACAAAATTCTTAAAGGGGCAAAACCTTCGGACCTTCCCGTCGAGCAACCGACAAAGTTTGAGCTAGTGATTAACCTAAAAACAGCCAAGCAGATCGGATTAACTATTCCACCTAACGTATTGGCCAGAGCTGACAGAGTAATCCGATGACCGAACAATCTAAAATCGAAAATCGCAAATTCAAAATCGACGTGATTCCGCCGAATGTGTTGGCACGGGCGGACAAGGTCATCAGATGACAGTGCTGAGTAACGAGTGCTGGTGACTGAGGTTCAGATGAGGAAAAACTCAGGACTGATAGCTCAGCACTCAGCACTTTGCTGGGGAGAAGCGATAAGAACCATTCTTTGCCTCTCTCTCACTATTGCGATGGTGGTTGCGGGGGCAATCGCCGAGGCGCAGCAGCCAACGAAAATTCGCCGGATAGGATATCCAACCCCTGGTTCCCTTTCCGCTAACGCGGCCCGCATCGAGGCATTCCGACAAGGTCTGCGCGAGCTTGGGTATGTGGAGGGGAAGAACATTGTCATTGAGTGGCGATCAGGTGGGGAGGGAAAGGACGATCGTATACCTGCGCTGGTGGCCGAGCTAGTGCGTCTTAAGGTAGACGTCATCGTCACGGGCGGTCCGACAGCAACCCGTGCTGCCAAGGAGGCGACCACCACAATTCCCATTGTCATGACGCAGGTTGGCGATCCTGTTGGAAGCGGAATCGTTGCCAGCCTTGCGCGGCCGGGAGGGAACGTAACTGGATTGTCAACCCTTGCCCCGGAGATAGGCGGCAAACAATTGGAGCTTCTAAGGGAGATCGTTCCTAGGCTATTCCGCGTGGCTGTCCTCGGAACTTCAACCATCCCAGGCAACGCAGAACGGTTAAAGGAAGTAGAACTCGCCGCCGGGGCATTCGGAGTGAAACTTCAAAGCCTAGACTTACTAAGCCCCAAAAATCTTGATGCCGCATTCCGAGCCGCACGCAAGGGACGTGCTGGCGCAGTCCTGGTGCTGGGTGGCGCCGTCTTCATTTTTCAGCGAACACAGATTGTAGAGCTTGCAGTAAAGAGCCGCTTGCCAGCGACGTACAGCAGTCGAGAATTTGTGGAAGACGGTGGGCTTATGAGCTACGGCGCGAGCAATACCGACTTGTCACGGCGTGCGGCCGTCTACGTTGACAAAATTCTTAAAGGCGCCAAGCCCGCTGATCTTCCGGTCGAGCAACCGACGAAGTTTGAGCTGGTGATCAATCTCAAGGCGGCGAAACAGATCGGCCTGACGATTCCGCAAAAGATGCTGGCGCGGGCGGACAAAGTAATACGGTAAGCAGTAAGTAGTAAGTGGTAAGGCGACGAGAACTCGATGACATTAGTCAGCAGTCAACGCAGCGAGTGGTCTGTGATCCGTAATTCCTTAGCGCTATGCGCCGTACTTGTTGTGCTTTGCTCGCCAGTTCACGCGCAGCAGGCAGGCAAAATTGCTCACGTAGGTTTCCTCGATTCAAGTACTGCTTCCGGCATGGCCGTGCTCCTGGGCGCGTTTCGGGACGAGCTGAGCAAGCTTGGCTGGATTGAGGGGAGGAATATCGCTTTCGAGTACCGTTTCACCGGGCAAAACTCTGAGCGTCTGGCTGATCTTGCGGCGGACTTGGTTCGTCTTAAGGTTGACGTGATTGTGGTCACAGGCGGACGGGTCCCGTCTACGGCAAAAAAAGCGACTAGCACAATCCCTATCGTAATGGCGAGCGGCAGCGACCCTGTGGGTGCAGGACTCGTTGCTAGTCTGGCGCGGCCGGGAGGCAATGTCACCGGGCTCACGAGCTTGAATCAAGAACTG
>JBIOXP010000139.1:0-5292 GCA_044869705.1 Binatia bacterium
GAAGGCAGCCAACAGATCTTTCCGCAAGGGCGCGTCGAAGTTCTTCTTGATCCGAATCTTGCCGCGCATTGTCCCGGGGCGGCGCGCGGCGCCTTTCTGAGTATAAGAAACCAATCGAGCGACTGGCCTGCCCGCCTTGGCGATAATGACTTCTTCACCGCCGGCCGCAAGTTCGACGAGCCGAGAAAACTGCGTTTTGGCCTCATGAATATTCACTTTGGTCATGGTGGACTAAGCTTAGTCCAGTCTCCCGATCTCGTCAATCTGCGCGGTTCGCCGAGCGGCATTTTTGTGCCGTCCCGCACTTTTCCCCAATTGTTTTCCCAGGATGTGTCAAGGCGCTGCGCCGAGTCGCCTTTTGGCAAATGCCTGACGTTTGTGATCTCCAAACGTTTCCTTGACGCTCGACAACCAACAGGCGTAAAAGACAGCACAACCACTGTTCATTCGGTATGGCCACAACCAGCAAGGAAACTGCCGGAAAGACGAAAGCCAGGCGGCGTCAGACTGCTTCAGAAAACTCCCAGACTAACAAAGCAGATTCAATAGAGTCGCTGCGGCGTGGACGGCAAAGTGCTACGCCTCATGGCCCATTTCGGCCCGATCCGTACTACCACTGTGGCACTGCTGATCGCCGCTGAACCACTGAATCAGCATGTTCTTGCATCCGGTGAGACTGTGGATGTGCATGACATTGCGGTCGAAACTGATCCGATGTTTGCGCCAACCCGCGCCCGCGTAAGCTCAGTTGGAGTGCGCACCCTCGTGTACACACCTCTGCTGCATAAGGGAAACGGGATCGGAACGATCGGCCTCCGACGTCTTGAATTCAAGCCGTTCACGGACAGCCAAATTCGACTTCTCAAAATCTTCGCCGATCAGGCCGTGATCGCCTTTGAGAGCAGTTGGCCGAACTGATCGTTAGCGGCGACGCTGATGATCCGCTCAAAACCCATCGCCGTAAGCTAACGGTCGTATACATCGACCTACGTGGGGTCACGGCTTTCGCTGAAGCCGCGGAACCGGAAGAAGTGCTGGAGATCTTGCACGAGTATCACGCTGCCATGGGCAAACTTATTCTCGAATACGAAGGTACTTTGGAGCACTTTGCCGGCGACGGCATGATGGTTTTTTTAATGATCCCGTGCCGGTGGAGAATGCGGCGAAACGAGCCATACGTATGACTCTAGCGGTGCGTGACAAGGTGAAAGCAATTGTCAGCGAAATGGCGCAAGCTGGGTCACGATCTTGATTCGGTGTCGGCATCGCTCAAGGATATGCGACGATCGGCGCGATTGGCTTTAAGCACGGTGGGAGTACGGCGCGATTTGGTAGCGTGGCGAATCTCGCCTCCCGTATGTCTGGCGAATTCAAACCAGGAGAGATTCTAGTCGCGTAACGGCTCCTCGCGGGGGTCGAACAATTCGTCGATAGCGAATCGATTGGCGAACTCGCGTTAAAGGGCTTCCATCGAGCGGTGAACGTGCACAGGATTTTGCGGCTTAAGGATTAGAGCGCATTTGAAGATGTGTCTTTGAGTCCGCGACAGAACCAGCGTACATTCCAGTCTTTGCTCGTTCAGACAACAAAAAAGCAAAACGGGCGCGTCCATCGTTAGCTCGCGAGGCTCAGCAAGTATGAATGATTCATCACCACGATGATATGGAGTAGGGCATACAACAATGTGGCATATCCGATCAGCACTCCACCGACAATTGCAGAGACCATAATCTTGTGCAACATAAACTCACCTCCATTCTGGCTAGGTTTTACACCTGGTGGTAAGGGTCACAATTTTCCGTAGGCAACGAAGATGCCAATGGGCAGAGCGGTAACGGAGCCAGGAAGGCGCAGCAAATCGCCAATTAGAGCAGCTGTGGAGCAGTGCTTTTGTCAACCCGTGTATACAGGGCGTAAACCAAGTTGCTTGCGCGCGGCGATTCAAGAGGCCGTGGCTCGCACGTCCCTGCTAGAACCACGAATGCTCGACGGAGTTCTATAGCGGAGTAACGGCATCGGTATTGCGCAGCTCCGTACAGTCGGGAAGACATAGTTGAAACGTAAAGGGGGCTAAAGTCATGCCCATCATTACGATTTATCAGGGTGCTTCGGGCGATGGTCAGGAATTGGCGGACGCGGTGGCTCAGGAACTCGGATATCGCGTCGTGGGGCGCGAAGTGCTTGTCGAAGCAAGCCGCCGTTACCGGATACCCGAGGCAAGACTCAGCGAGATTGTTGAAAAAGGACCGCACTGGTGGGAGCGGCTGCTCGAAGATGTTCGCCCCTATCGGATCGCACTGCAGGCGGCCTTATGTGAACTCGCTCGAGAGTCGAACGTCGTGTACCACGGCCACTTAGGTCACGAGCTGTTGCCCGGTATCTCACATGTGTTGAAGGTACTGTTAAGCGCGCCAATCGAATACCGCATCAAACAGGTACGGGCACGCCAAGGACTCGCAGACGCTTCCGCCCGCAAATATATAGACGAGCTTGATAAGGCCCGCAGCCGGCGGCTCATGGAGATGTTCGGCTCGGATTGGCATGACCCAAATCGTTATGATCTTGTCCTTAACATGAGCAAAATGGGCCGCGAAGGCGCGAAACAGGTCATTGTCGAGGCAGCGAAGCTCGAAGCATATCAGCCGACATCCGCATCTATCCAAGCATTCAACGACTTAGCTCTTGCTGCCCGCGTTCATGCTACTCTTTTCGCTTCGCCGCACCTGAAAGGATCCTCACTGGAAGTGCGGGCGGAAGCTGGCCATGTGTTTGTAAAGGGAAGAGTTGACCATGGGCTCGAGGACGTAGTCACCACATTAGTCAAAAATATTCCCGGCGTGGTCAAAATCACCGCCGACCTTTTTTCCGTTCCTCCCGAAGCTCTCTTGGGAGCCTAATGGCTGTTTCGAAGGCACGAAATTGAGCTGGCCGAAAACTGGAGCAAAAAGTTCGAAGCTGGAAATGGTATAGTCCCCAGGCTCAACCGCTAATCGAACGCGCGGCACTCCGGATAGCTGAGAAAATCAAATATAATCGCAAGGAATTAAGACAAGATGTCCGCGGTCTGGTTTGTTACGGTTTCGCGCGGATAAATAACCCCCCGGTCGGCATTTCAAGCAATTGGCTTTCGAACTTAGCGAGGCTTGCGTGTGCTTGACGGCATGTCGGCAATTAAACTACACATAGCGATCATTACAGGATCTGGAGAGCCGGCTGCTTTCGATGCTCCCTCTGTGAAGTAGGTTCACCCGGACTGGAATTCCCAGCCGGGTTTTTTTCGTCAATGAAGAAAACGACAGCGAAGACATCCAAAAAAAAGGGCGGCGGGAGAGCATCTTCGCGCGCGACCCTTGCGGCGTTAAAAAAGACGATCGCGGCGCAGGCTCAAGAAATTCAAGAAGGCGCCGAGCAGCAAGCCGCCACAAGCGAGATCTTGCGCGTCATTGCCAGCTCGCCGAATTCTCTCCAGCGAGTGCTTGACGTCGTTGCCGGCAGCGCGGCGCGCCTATGCGAAGCAAGCGACGCGTTAATTGTCCGTGTCGATGGAGAGAACCACGTGCCCGTGGCTTACCGCGGGACGTTGGCACCGACGCACGGGATCCCGACCACCCGAGCATCGCCTGCTGGACGCGCTATTCTCGACCGACAAACGATCCATATCCGTGACCTCGCCGTGGAACTCCAAAACGAATTTCCCGAAGTCGCGGACTTTGAAAAACGCTTCGGACATCGGACCATGCTCGCGACGCCGCTTTTGTGCGAGGGCGTTTCTGTTGGCGCGATTCTGATCCGCCGGCTGAAGGTGCGTCCGTTCACGGACAGCCACATCAAACTTCTTAAAACCTTCGCGGATCAGGCCGTCATCGCGATTGAAACCGCGCGACTATTTCAGGAGCTACAGGAGCGCAATGTCCAGTTAACCGAAAGTTTGGAGCAGCAGACCGCGACGAGCGAGATACTGCGCGTCATCGCCAACTCGCCGACCGATATTCAGCCGGTCTTGAACGCCGTTGCACAGAATGCCACGCGCCTCTGCGAGGCCAAGGACGTTTCGATTGGACTCGTGGAAGGCAATGTCCTCAAAGTGGTCGCTTCGTACGGAATGATGGCGCGTTGGTGGCCGGATGAGGGGGTTCCCATCAACCGTGAATCCGTTACGGGCCGCACTATCGTAGACCGGCAACCCATCCACGTTCATGACTTGGCAGCCGAATCAGACGACGAATTTCCGCTCGGTAAGATCTATCAGAAGCGTGGCGGACATCGCACCAATCTCGGAATTCCATTACTCCGTGAAGGCGTACCAATCGGCGTTATCGCGATCCGCCGGATGGAGGTTCGGCCTTTCACAGATAAGCAGATCAAATTACTCGAGACTTTTGCGAGCCAAGCAGTCATTGCCATCGAGAACGTCCGCCTGTTCAAGGAAATTCAGGAGCGCAATGCCGAACTGCGCGAGGCGCTGGAATATCAGACGGCGACCGCCGAGGTGCTCGGCATCATCAGCCGCTCGCCGACGGACGTGCAGCCGGTGCTCAATGCCATTGTCGAGAGTGCTGCCCGTGTTTGCGGGATCGACGATGTAGTGCTCAGGCTGCGCCAGGGGAACGCCATGGCGTTGCGAGCTCATTTTGGTCCCATGATCGCGCCTCCAGCCGAAATCAGCATAGATGCGGCAGAGTACCGTTGGATCTCAAAGCACGGCACGCTGTATATTCCGGATGTACATGCCCGGAGAAACGATTTCCCAACGCTGGGTTCGACAACTGGATTTCGTACCTTCTTGGCCGCTCCCCTCCGTCAAAAAGCAGAGTTTATCGGCTCGTTAAATGCGCGTCGTACCGAGGTGCGCCCTTTCACCCCAGCGCAGATCAAGTTGTTAGAGACCTTCGCCGATCAGGCCGTGATAGCCCTTCAAAATGTGCGACTGTTTCAAGAACTCAAGGAATCCTTGGAACAGCAAACTGCGACGAGTGAAATTCTCGGTGTCATCGCCAGCTCACCGACGGACATCCAACCAGTGTTAGATACCATTGCCAAAAATTCCGCTCGATTATGTGGCGCCGACGATGCAACGATTCGGCTCCTTCAAAACGATGGACTGCAGCTTGTAGCTCATTATGGATCGATCACGATACGGTCATCGGCAATATCGTCGGTGGACCGAAACACGGTTCATGGCCGGGCCGTCTTCGATCGTCGAACAATTCATGTCCACGATATGGCGGTGGAGGCCGGCACAGAATTTCCCTCATCAACGGCTCAGTTGACCGGCATTCGTACTGTGTTAGC
>JBIOXP010000140.1:0-3281 GCA_044869705.1 Binatia bacterium
CCCAAAATAACAATAAGAAACATATACGTCATCACAATCTCGCTGACGAGAGCGGCAACAAGAGAGTAACCACCTGGCGAATGGGCTCCATAGCCATTCGCCGCAAATCCACTCTGAACGACATTGAATCCAGCTTTGCCCGTGGCAATGAGATAGAGCACGAATGCGCCGGCGATCGCACCGAGAACTTGCGCGATAATGTATGGAATCAAATCGGCAGCGGGGAAACGCTTACCCGCCCACAACCCGAATGAAACAGCCGGATTGAGATGGCAACCCGAGATGTGGCCGACCGCGTAGGCCATGGTTAAAACGGTCAGGCCGAACGCGAGAGACACTCCGTGAAGTCCGATTCCGACGTTGGGAAACGCCGCAGCCAAGACCGCACTTCCACACCCGCCGAGTACTAACCAAAGCGTCCCAACAAATTCTGCCGTAAGGCGTTTAGTCAAAGGCATGAGTACCTCCTGTGAAAAACTGTAACGTGAACTTTTTTGTGGCTTGTTTTGCCAGGCCGACTCTGCGTGTACAGGCGAATTTACTTCTTAACAATCGACCCGCTTTGTTTTAATAAACTGCGGCAAGTCACCGCCATTGGACTTTGGTCCAATAGGCAAGCTGGCCTATCGGTCCCGGATCATGAGGGGCTTGGGCAGCGAGATCTACGGGAAACGAGTTGAGCACGAAGCGAGCGCGTTTATGCTGATGGTCGGCCAATATTGGACCAAGGTCCAATGGCAATGGGTTTAAGCAGTTCGATAAATTACTGAGAAGCGCGCCACGACAGCAAGGCGCATGTGGCTTTGACGCGGAGGGCCACATCTATGAAGGCTCCCAATACTCTCACTTCTAAGCTGCTTCGGTCGAGTGCTGATCCGGTGGCGACGCAGAAGGCCGAGCCCGATCCATTCGTGCTGGACCTGGCCCGGCTCCTGCTGACGTTCTTTGCTGTGGTGATCTTCGACCTCATCGTCGTTTCGTTGATGACGCATCGTTTGCGCTTCTGGTTCCCGCTTTGGCTCGACCCGCACTGGGCGAGCCGGCGCGATCCGTGGGTCGTCTACTCGCAGTCCTATTTCGCTGGTATTTTTCTGCTTCCCGTTCTTTGCCGAATTATCGACCGTGACTTTCTCGCGAGATTCGGAGCCGCCAGGCGAGCAATTTTCTGGTCGCTCTGCGCGATCACGTTTGTTTTCGTGATCTGGTGGAAGGGAGCGCTCATGATCCAATACAACAAGCAGTACGAGCTGGTAGGTTACGGCGCTCTCACTGCGCTGTTGTGGATCATTTTTGCCCGCCTTGACATTCTACCTCAGCGGTTTCGCTGCCTGCCGCGCAGCCAAATGCTTGCCGGCTTGCTCTTTGGAATCTCGGTCTTTTTGCTCGTTATGAGTGTCCTTGATCCTGTCGCTCAGGTCGGCCTCCAAAGCTTGCCCTGGTCTTCGGAACTCGTGATTGAAGTCGGATTTTTTATTCCGTCAGGTTGTGTCCTCATGATGTTATCGCGGCGACTGCGCCCATAAATGAAAACAGTCGGTTCGGCGACGCCAAGCGCTCGAGCATGAGAGCGATCACCTTCGAAATATCGATGCCGCGGCTTGCTGCTGCCAAGATTCTCGGTGCCGCGTCCTCGCGTGCTTTCGTCTCGATCTGGGCGCCGGTGCGTTGTCAGCGCGTGTCCGACCCGAACTTACGCGGTGACAACTGGCTCCTCGTGGAGCCTCGTCTAGCGGGTATCTGCGGCAGCGATATCATGCAGGTCTTCATCAAAGCGGCTATCGACAACCCGCTGTCGGCGGTGGTTTCAGCACCTCATGTCATGGGTCACGAGGTTGTCGGCACGGTGATCGAAACCGGTCCGGCCGTCAAGCGCGTAAGAAAAGGCGATCGAGTTGCGATTTCGCCAATTCTCTCGTGCGTCCCCCGAGGGTTATCTCCGTGCGAGTCCTGTCAATCCGGCGATTATCCGCTGTGCCAACGTTTCTTCGATGGCAACTTCGCCAAAGGCATGCAACTCGGGACCTGCAGCGATATCGGCGGCGGTTTCGCCGAGGTCATGTCACTGCACGAATCGATGGTTTTTCCTATTCCTGAGGCGGTGGACTTCGAGGCGGCAGTGCTCGCCGATCCGTTTGCGGTTTCTCTACATGCCGTGCTTCGTGCACCGCCAGAGCCGGCCGAGACCGCGCTGGTTTATGGATCGGGCTCGCTAGCGCTGATGACCACACTCTTGCTTCGGACGTTATTTCCCCGAACGAGGATTCTCGTCATCGCTCGCTATCCTAAAATGATTTCAGTTTTTCATCGTGTCGGCGCAGATGCCGTGTTCACGTCCGTCGGACGGAATCTCATTGGCGAAATCGGCGAGTTTCTGAAGGTGCCGTTGCGAACGCCCCTGCATGGATTACCTTGGCTCCAGTCGGGTGTGCATCGTGTGTACGACGCGGTCGGCTCGAGCGAAACTATCGAGCTTGCCGTGCGCATCACAAAGCCGCGCGCTTCCATTGTGGTCGTCGGCGTGGCGCCACCTAAGCGGTTCGAGTGGACGCTGTTGTACTTCAAGGAATTGGCGCTGCTTGGGTCAAATTCTTACGGCCTTGAGACCATCGAAGGAAGGCGTTGCAACTGTATTGAAATCTACTTGGATCTGCTGGCCCAGAAACGGCTGGATGTGAGTGGCATGGTGACGCACCGATACCCGCTCGAGAACTATGCCGAGGCGTTCCTCGCCGCCCGCAACAAACCGGACTCGGGAGCCATCAAAGTCGTTTTCGATCCGCGCTTAACGAAGACCGAGATCAGAACAGCAGGTCAGGCCGCGACTCACCATTGAGGACCAACAGTTCTCGTCGAGCGTTGGTTCTCGACACCGCCGAGAAACGCGAAGGCCGTGATCAGTGTCCCGGTGCTCACCCCGGTGACCGCATCGAATTCCGGTTTCCTGAGTGGATGTTGCTCAGAAACCTTGCGCCACCCTTTGAGGCTACGCTCCTTGAGGAATAATCTCGCTCCGGGTGTTTGTCCGATAGTTTTAACGCTTAAATTCGGCGCCGGGCAAATCCTGGGCATAATTCGATTGGGGAGTTCATGACAGGTGTATTGGACCAAAGTCCAATACACAGCCGACCAGCGATTCTGTAGAAAAAATTACGAGCGGCTGATGCCATTTAAAAGTCTTTCGGCGGGTAGACGCAATCACTGACACAAGTTGATTTCAAGCCGACTGCTGACATATCTGGTGGAACCAGCGCCGAACTAGCAACAGAAACCCCGATGACCGC
>JBIOXP010000141.1:0-22331 GCA_044869705.1 Binatia bacterium
CCCCCGACGGTGAGATTGCCGACGCTTAGCACCGGTTTCGGCAAGCGCACGGACTTGGCACAGCCAAGCGCAAACATGCCGTTACGGAACTGCGCGCCGATAGCGTATAAGAACGATAGTGGCAGAAACAGCAGCCATGTACATTTACCAACGATCCCTTTGCGTTCCCAGACATCCCGAATCGAGAGACTCATTGCTTCATGCGCTGTCGTCGGTCTCTATAGGCAGGCGACTTATAAATAGCGCCTGGCGAGAGCGAGATTTTCTGACAGGGCTTGCTGATGAGCTGCGGCAAAGTCCGCCGCCCTCTCGCCCATTTGTTGGCGCCCCTGTGAGTCGCTTAAGAGCTCCGTTAAAACGCGCGCCAGGTCTTCTGCGCCGTGCACCTCGATGGCGCCACCGTTGCGCTTCATGCCTTCGGCCATGGTTTTGAAATTCTCCATATAAGGGCCAAAAAGAACCGGTTTTCGGCAACGCGCGGGCTCGAGAATATTGTGACCGCCCACCTCGACCAGACTGCCACCGACAAAAGCGACGTCAGCCGCATCGAAGAATTCTGCCAGTTCGCCGACCGTATCGAGCAGCAAGACATCCTTTTGAAAATATTGATCCGCTGGCAACCGCGTTTTACGCTCGAAGCTAAAGGAAGATTCCCTCAACAGTTTTTCCACCTCAGAAAAGCGTTCCGGGTGGCGCGGCGCTAACACCATCATGAGCTTCGGCATGACGGCCCGAGCCAGTCGCAGCGCCTTAAGCAACACCAATTCCTCGCCGCGATGGGAGCTTCCCGCGACGAAAATCTGCCGATCCGGCCTAGAATAGACGGCCTCACGTCCGCTGACTGTATCGTCCACAGCGAACTTCAAACTGCCGACCACGGAAACCTTTTTTTCCGGCGCACCGAGTTTGAGCATTCTCTGTGCATCCTCCAGCGACTGCATGCCAAGAGCGCTGTACTGGGCCAGCACGCGGCGAAAAAACGGGCGCGCGAGCTCATAACGCGACAGAGCCTTGGCGGAAAGCCTGCCGCTTAACAGAATCGTCGGAATTCCATGCCGATATGCTTGGCGGACGAGATTCGGCCAAATTTCCGTCTCGAGAAAGAGCAACAACGACGGGCGGATGCGCTTCACTGCGCGGCGCGCGATCCATGAAAAATCCAAAGGGAAAAAAATAACTTTGTCGGCGATCCCGGTTTGGCGTGCAACGCGATTGCCGGTGGCAGTAAAAGTCGAGATTACGATACTCCGCTCGGGCGCTTCAACTTTAAGAGCGCGCACCAGCGCGCCGGCAGCGCGGACCTCTCCCACCGACGCGGCATGAATCCAGACAGGGTCCCGCAGCCCCGAAGTCACGGCCTTTCCGTAGCAGGCGAAACGTTCAGCCAAGCCGTCCCGATAGCGGCGGCCGAGCAACCAAGTCAATGGAAGCACCGGAGCCGCGAGCGCAAAGACGATGGTCAGGAGAACGTTGTACAAAACGTAGCTCACCGAAAAAATATCTATCTTTAATGCAGCACGCCCTCTGCCGCGCCGTCGTGTTCCTCCAGGGCTTGGATCATGTACAGGCGATTGTATTCGCCGTTTCTGGCGAGCAGTTCTTCGTGGGTTCCGTCCTCGGCGATGCTGCCGTCCACCAGGACGACGATGCGGTCTGCTCGACGAACCGTCGAGAGGCGATGTGCGATCACCACGGTGGTACGGTCCGCCATGAGATTTTCCAGCGCGTCCTGCACGAGGCGCTCCGAATCGGTGTCCAGAGCGGAGGTGGCCTCGTCGAGGATCAAAATCGGTGCGTTTTTTAGCAAAGCCCGCGCGATCGCCAAGCGCTGCCGCTGGCCTCCTGACAGTTGCATCCCCAATTCTCCCACGAAAGAGTCATAGCCTTGTGGCATAGCCATGATGAAGTCGTGGGCATGGGCGGCTTTGGCCGCCCTCACAATACTATTCATGTCGGGATTGAGAATGCCGTACGCGATATTGTTCTTGACGGTGTCGTTGAACAAGAAAGTGTGCTGGGTGACGATGCCTATTTGGGCGCGCAGCGAACGGACCGTCAAGTCGCGCAGATCCACGCCATCGAGCAGTATCCGGCCGACGTTCACGTCGTAAAAGCGCGGAATGAGATCGACCAAGGTGCTTTTACCCACTCCACTCATCCCGACCAGTGCGATGGTTTGACCGGCCTTGATCGTCAAGTTGATTTCCTTCAGCACGGGCGCATCCGCATAAGCGAAACCGACATTTTCGAACTCGATCTCTTCGCTGAACGGTTTCGCGACCTTGGCATTGACCTTATCCGTAATCGACGGTTTTTCGTCGAGAATTTCAAAAACTCGTTCGGCGCCCGCCAGCCCCGCATGCACAGAAGTATAGGTTCGACTCAGCCCCTTGAACGGGCCGTACATCAAAAACATGGCTGCCATAAATGCCATAAATTCGCCCTGCGTGCGGCCGCCGCCAATGACGCTCCAGCCGCCGTACCACACGACTCCTCCGATCGCGAAGGACGCGAGCAGCTCCATGGACGGAGAGACAGCCGATTTGATCCGGCTCGCGCGCAAGGACTGCTTGAAGAGTCTGAAATTCTCTTGCATGAACCTCTGGTCTTCGTAGTCTTCCATGCCGAAGGCCTTGACGATCCGGTTACCCTGAATGCTTTCCTGAAGGAGCGCCGTCAACATTCCGGTGCTGATCTGGCCGCGCCGAGTAAATCTCTTGATCTTTCTGCTGAGCCGCATGATCGGCAGCACCGATGCGGGAAAGACAAAGAAGGCGATCGATGCCAATACCCAGTCTTTCAAAAATGCGACGACCATCAGAACGATGAGCGAAGTCGAGTCTTTCAAGAATGAAGCGAGCGCATCGGTGATGGAATAACGTAACAACGAAACATCGCTGTTGACGCGCGACAAAAGCGTTCCGCTCGGGTGCCGGTGAAAGAACGAAACCGACAGTGATTGAAAATGCCGGTTGAGCTGATTTCTGACGTCATTGATAATGCGCAATCCCACGTAGTCGTTCAGGTAACTCTGACCGAAATTCATCACGCCGCGGAAAGCAAAGATTGCCACCACCAAGAGAGGCAGATATGAAAGCGTTGCCTGGTCCTTGCGCGCAAAGACATCGTCCATAATGTGCTGCACGAGAAAAGGGATGGTGCCGTCCGTCGCACCGAAGCCCAGCATACAAATCATGCCCAAGGTAAAATAGGGCCAGATGTAGGGTTTCAGATACGTTAGTAGTCGAAAATAGGCTTGCACCCGCCGCTCTCCTCTTCAGGCCATCATGGACAAAGCCAGCTCCGCCACCCGATCCGCTGCCCCGGGACGACCGAGGCGTTCTCGTAGCTTGGAAAGTTCCTCAGTGATTCTCGCGCGCGCCTTGGCATCGTCGAGCAAAACCCTAGTTTCAGCAGCGATACGTTCCGCGTTTACGTCCTGCTGGATCAATTCCGGCATCAGCCGTTGTCCGGCGATGAGGTTCACCATGCCGATGTGATCGACCCGGACGAGCCAACGAGCAACCAGATAAGTCAGCCAGGATAGTCGATAAATGATGATCATCGGCCGGCCGAGTAGCGCGATCTCCACCGTCGCCGTGCCGGAGGCCGTCCAGGCCATATCGGCAGCCTGGATCGCGCCGTAACGATCGTCTTCGACAATGGGCATGCGCACACCGGCCTCGTCGAGCCACGAGCGCAGCTCCGTGCTATTGATAGTCGCCGCGCGAACGCAAAAAAATTGCGCTTTGCGCTCGCGTGAGAGCGCAAGCGCCGCTTCGGCCAGCGCCGGCAGGTGCCGCGTCACTTCAGCGCGACGGCTTCCGGGTAGTAGCGCAATCACCGGGCGGCGAGGATCTAGCCCAAGCTTCGTGAGAGTTTCCGCGCGCCCGGCATTCGCCTTGACGATTTCCAGCAGCGGATGGCCGACGAAACTGACTCTAACGCCGTGCCGCTCATAAAACTCTGTCTCGAAGGGAAAAATGACCGCCATATGATCGACCCATCGGGCGATTTGCTTGACGCGATTTTTTCGCCAAGCCCAAATCTGCGGGCTGACGTAATAAAGCACCGGAATCCCGAGGGACTTGGCAAAACGCGCCAGACGCAAGTTGAATTCGGGAAAATCGATCAACACGAGAAGATTGGGGTGACGCGATCTTAAAGTACGCTTCAGCAAGCTGTAAGCGCGCCAGATGTTTCTCAAGTTTCCGGCCAGTTCCACCAGCCCCATACCGGTCAGTTGCGCTACGCTGAAGAGCGGCTCAAATGGGCTCCGTTCCAACTGCTCGCCTGCAACACCGTATATTTTCACTTGCGGGTCGCGCCGGTGGACTGCCTCCACCAAGCGCGCGCCGTGGGCATCGCCGGAGGCTTCACCAACGACCAACATGATTTGTTTCGCCGGCATCAGACAAAAGCTCACCTCAGAGCTGCGCGCTGATCATCGATGCGATTTCCAGAGCGCGCAGTCCTTCCGCGCCGCCGACCAACGGATCCTGGCGGTTGCGGACGCATTCGAGAAAAGAATCGATTTCGTCGGCGAGAGCATCGCCTTCCTTGATCTCGACGGTCTCGGTTCGAATGTCGAGCCAGCCGGCGCCGGGCGCCGGCTTGTGAAAAATTTGCGCCCTGCGTTGGTCATAGTCGATCGAAATGTAGGCATCCGGTTGAAAAAAACGGATCTTCCGTTCCCGTTTGAGCGACACGCGGCTCGCCGTGATGTTCGCAATACAACCGTTAGCGAATTTGATGCGGGCATTGGCAATATCCGGCCGCTCCGTCAGCACGGGGACTCCGACCGCCTCGACGCACTCGGTCGGCGCCGCCACCAGGCTTGCGATCACATCAATATCATGAATCATCAAATCGAGTACGACATCGACATCCGTGCCGCGCTCGACAAACGGCGCCAACCGATGGCACTCGACGAACTTGGGCTCTTTTATGACTCCCTCGAGGCGGCGAATTGCCGGGTTGAAGCGTTCGAGATGACCGACTTGAAGCAAGACGTTTTTTTTCTCTGCGGCGGCGACGAGCTCGCGGGCTTCAGCAATGCTTGCGGTAAGCGGCTTTTCCACCAGCACGTCAATGCCCGCATCGATGAAATCTCGCGCCACCTGATAATGAAGCCGTGTCGGCACGGCAATGCTGACGCACTGCACCCTGCCGAACAAGTTCCGGTAATCCGTGTATGCCGGGGCTCCCAGCGCCGCGCCGATTTCGTTGACGCGCAGCTCATCGATGTCGACGATCCCCATCAGCTTTGCCTTGGATGAAGAGGCGTATTTTTCGGCGTGAAATTTGCCGAGATAGCCGACGCCGACCACGCCGCTCGCGATGATGTCTTGGGTTTGCGCCATACCTAATCGCTGATACCGACCAGTGAAATGCCGCATGCATCAGCGTGCTTCAACAGGTTGTCCTTCTCCAGCAGAATGGTTTTACCAGCCTCGATGGCGAGCACACGGCCGCGAACTTCGTGCAGTCGATTGACCGTCTCGATACCCACGGCGGGCACATCGAAGCGCAAATCCTGCTGCGGCTTGCTGACTTTAACCACGACACAGCCTGATCCGGCCAATTTCCCTCCGCGCTCGATCGCCGCATCGGTTCCCTCCGCCGCTTCCACCGCGAGGACGATTTGCTTCCTGACGACCACGGTCTGGCCGATGCCTAAGCGCCCGATTTCCTTTGCGGTGCGAAAACCCAGTTGAATATCATCCCATTCCTGGTGGCGTGGCGAACGCTTGGTGAGAACGCCTCGTTCAGGAATGATGTCGGACAGACAGAAAGTCGATTCGATAACTTTAATCCCGTCATCAGCTAGTTCATTGGCAATGCCGCGTAACAAATCGTCGTCTTCCCGGCTCTTGAGTTTTGCCAAAAACCGCGTGCCCCGAAGATCGGGTCGGAAATTATCGAAAAGCTTGATCTTGCGAATGCCGCCGGCCATGACCGCCTCATTTACTTCGGCGCGTTGGAAACTGCGGATAATCTTTCCCAGCTGGCCGACGTATACCCAACGGATTTCTTTCACTAACCGCTCAATAGCAGGATCCGTTTCGCCGTAATGCGCGACAGCGACAACGTTGTAGCCGGCACGGTTGGCGTGCTCCGCAAAAATCAAAGGGAACTTACCGTTACCTGCGATCAGGCCAATTTTTTTCACTGGATCGGACTTCAACCGGAAGCATCCATTGCAGAAGAAACGACTGTCTTTGGGAGGAAGGGTTCGAGTGTCAAGCTGTTAGCGGCATACGCCCCGTTGGGATTGACTGATGAACGAGACGAATCTTTCAATCTCTGGGATCCCGGGCAGCTCTGCGGAAACCTTCTTGAGCGCATCTTCGGTTCTGAGCTTCGATTGGAACACAATCCGGTAGGCCTTACGAATGGTATCGATGACGCTTCTGTCGAAGCCACGGCGTTTCAGGCCTTCGAGGTTAAGTCCGTGCAGTTTGGCGCGGTCCCCGGTGGCATTGCAGTAGGGCGGAACATCCTTCGAAACCATCGACCCGGCGCCGATAATCACTCCCGTGCCGATCCGGACGAATTGATGAATGCCTACCAGGCCTCCGACAATGACAAAATCTTCGATCGTGACGTGGCCGCCGAGTGTTGCGCCGTTCGCGATGACATTGCGATTGCCGATGATGCAGTCATGGGCGATATGACACTGCATCATGAGGAGGTTGTGATCACCGATGCGCGTGACCATCCCGCCCCCCGCGGTGCCGGGATTGAGCGAGACATATTCGCGGATCGTATTGCGATTGCCAATCAGCAGCTCGCTCGGCTCGCCCTTGTATTTAAGGTCCTGCGGCACGGTCCCGATCGTCGCGAAAGGAAATACAACATTGTCTTCGCCTAGCGTTGTCCGCCCCTGAATGACGACATGCGAGCCGATTTTTGTTCTCTTTCCAAGGCGGACGCCGGGGCCAATCACAGAATAGGGCCCAATTTCGACATCGGACGCAATCTCGGTGTCGGAATCCAAAATTGCCGTTGGATGCACGTGACCGATGAATGCCGGATTTTTCACGCCAACTCGACTTCCATGGCCGAGATCTCCGCCTGCGCCACCAACTTGCCATCCACGGTAGCGACTCCCTGCATCTTCCAGAAGGAGCCGCGCCGTTTGAGGCAAGTAAGTTCCATGCGCAGTTGATCGCCGGGCTCGACGGGGCGCTTGAACTTCACGTGATCGAGTCCGGTGAGCACGAAAACCTTTTTGTCGCCAGTCCCGCCGCGGGCATTATGCGCGAAGATCGCGCCCACCTGCGCCATCGCCTCACAGATCAACACTCCGGGCATGACCGGCCGATTGGGAAAATGGCCGAAAAAGAAATGTTCATTGATGGAAACATTTTTGATGCCGACGATCTTTTCCTCGCCTTGAATCTCCAGGATTCGATCGACCAGCAGGAATGGATAGCGGTGCGGAATATGTTGAAAAATGGCATTAACGTCCAGCATCGCGATCAGGCTCCTTTTCAACGGTCCGAAGGAGGTGCGCCAACTGCTTCTCCAAACGTCGCACAGAGCTCCAAAGTTTCGGCAGTTGCGGCAGCAGAGTCATGACCTTTAGCCATTCGTGGTGCGGCGCTGCGGCAACACCGCTGGAGAGCACCGCGCCCGCCGGCACCGATTGCGGCACACCCGACTGCGGGCCAATGATCGCACCCTCGCCGATCTCGATGTGATTCACGACACCGACCTGTCCCGCTAACGTTACGTTCTTGCCAAGCCGCGTGCTGCCCGCGATACCTGCCTGAGCCGCAATTACGGAAAATTCCCCGACCGTTACGTTGTGCGCGATCTGCACCAGGTTATCGATTTTGGCGCCCTGCTTGATCGTGGTGCGGCCAAGAGTCGCACGATCCACAGTGGTATTGGCACCAATCTCCACATCGTCTTCGATCACCACGATGCCGCTTTGCGGGATTTTTACTCGAGCGCTGCCCGTGCCGGCATAGCCGAAGCCGTCACTGCCGATCACAACACCGGCATGCAGAATGACGCGATCGCCCAATCGACAACCTTCCCGGACGACCACGTTCGCGTGCAGCAAGCAGTCCGCGCCGATCACCGCGTTTTCGCCGAGAAATACCCCCGGAAAAATGACCGAGCTGTTACCGACTTGCGCGCCCGCGCCGATCCAGGCGTAGGGAAAAATCGTTGCGCCTTCGGCCACCTTTGCGCTCTCGTGGACGTACGCGCCGGGGCTGATTTTTCCGTCGAACTGCGGCGACGAAGAAAATAGCTGCGAAATTTTTGCAAACGCTACGTAGGGGTCACGGCAGCGGAGAAGATTGAGCCGCCCGCCCGTCTGTGTCTCATCCGGGGCTTCGCGCCCGACAATCACCGCGCTCGCCCGGCATTCCCGCAGGAAGCGCCGATACTGTGGGTTATTAAGAAAAGTAATCTCGCCCTCGCTGGCTTCCTCGATCGGCGCGACTCGATGAATGATAGTATCGCCGGCGCCAACGATCTCCCCTCCAACGTGCCTGGCGAGCTCATTGAGCGTTTTACTGAGCGCCACCTATTTCTTCCGGCTGTTATAAGTCTCGATGACTTTACTGGTGATGTCGATTCCCTGATCGCTGTAAAGAATCTGCGAGCGCTCTAGAATCAGCGTGAACTTGTCCGCCTTACCGACTTCGTTCACGATTTGCTCCAACTCCTTGAGAATATCCGACATCATTTCATTGTTTTTTTGCTGCAGCTCCTGCTGATAATCAGACATCGCCCGTTGCAGAGTGACCGACCGCCTTTGATAGTCGGCCTCGAGATTGCGCCTTTCCTCATCCTTCAAAAGCGGACCCTTCTTCTCGATATCCGCTTTCAATTTTTCCAGGTCCTGGCGCTCTTTGACAACATCGGCCTCGGCCTTTTTCACCTGCGCTTGAAATCGTTCCTTGGCTCGTTTTCCGGGTTGCGATTCGGCAATAACCCGCTGAATATCGATGAATCCGATCTTTATCCTTTCCTGCGCAGATGCCAGAGAAGCAGAAAGAACCAGCACCGCGATGGCCAGCCAGTACTTCACTCAGAGCCTCCGTTTGTAATGAATGATTGATGCGTTTGGAATGGCAGCGCCTTACGGTTGACTGCCGATGGAAAAACCGAGCACCGACGTCTCGTCACCCGATTTTTTGTTGAGAGGAAAGCCTAGCTCGACGCGCAGCGGGCCGAAGGGCGACATCCAACGCACTCCGGCTCCCACCGATCTGCGCATGTCACCAAAGTTAATACCGTTCGTAAAGGCGTTGCCCATGTCGAAGAATGTCACACCCCGGACGCCGTATTGTTCCATAATCGGGAACAGGAGCTCCACGTTCATGACCGCCGCGGTATCGCCGCCGATCACGTCGCTACCATGATTGGTGCACTCCCCGGTCGACGCGTCCCGGTTGCAGGCCGGCTCTCTCGGACCTAAACTTCGATCCTGAAAACCGCGCACCGAATTTATGCCGCCCAGAAAATACCGCTCGAAGAGCGGCAGCGTCATGCCATCGCTATCCTTCGCCCCAGCGAAGCCTATTCCGTACCCGAGCTGCCCGCCTAGAGCCAGGACATAATTCCCTCCCCATCTGGGATCCTTAAGCAGCGGATAATGCCATCGGCCGCTCAAATCGGTTTTGATGAAGCGAGAATCCCCACCGAGCCCGGCGGTCTTTATGGAAAACGCAGACTTGGTGCCCTCCGTCGGAGCAAAAAAGTGATCGCGACTGTCATAGGTAATACCGGGGGTCACGGCACTGGTCAAAGACGTGCCTTTTTCATCCTTGATCGCCTGTGAGGCGTTGGCATCGATGCCGCCTATAGTGTCCCGGGTAAGGTCATAAGCAACGCCGCCTCGCATGTAATCCCAGATCGTGGTTGGCCCGGCGCTCGCCAATTCGTCGGAGCCCGGCTCTTTTCGAGGCGCGCCAAAGAATGGCATCCTGAAGTCTTTTAAAGGGTAATCTGTATTAACGCCAAAACCCAGCTTGTGCTCGTCGAAATCCGTATATTCACGCTTCGTGTTGAAAGCACTGAAACCCAAGCTCATTTTGGTATCGTTAAAATAGGGATCGTTGACGTTGAGAACATAATCTTGCCGCTTTGAGCCGATGGCAAAATTACCGCTCACTCCCTGTCCCCTACCCATTAGATTTTTCTCGGAAACGTTGGCGTTGAATAAAAACCCGTCGCCGCTGCTATAGCCTGCGCCAATCTGAAAGGTTCCGGTCGGCCCTTCTTTTACGTCGACGAGAAGATCGACGGTGTCGGGCTGGCTAGTCTTTTTGGTTGTAATTTGAACGTCCTCGAAATATCCGGTTCGCTGAAGCGCGTTTCGACTTTGCGTTACCTTGTTACCGGAAAAAAGCTCCTGCTCGCTGGTGAGCAATTCACGCCGTACGACTTTGTCACGCGTCTTGGTGTTTCCCGCCACTAGAATGCGATTAAAGTAGACCGGTGGTCCCTTCGTGATCACTAGAGCGACATCGACGTTTTTGTCGTTCGGGTTTACTTTGGTAATCGGATCCACCTGAACGAATGCGAACCCTTTGTTCGAATACATATCGGTGAGCGAGGTAATATCCTCGCGCAGCCGGCTGCCGCGGAAAATCTGCCCCGTGGTGAGCTTTACGGACTTGAGCATATCCTTTCCGTCCTGAAGCAGCTCACCGCCGATTTCCACCTTTCCGACACGGTATTGCGGTCCCTCGCTGACACGAAACACCACCTCGAGCCCGTCGCGGCCGCGCACAATAACCGGCTCGTCGATTTTGTGTTCGACATAGCCATTATCGTTGTAGTGATTCGATAAGATGGCCACATCATTGGTCAGCATATCTCGGTCAAGCACGCCGCGATTGGTGATGAAAGAAAAGATCCATTCCTCTTTGGTGGCGATTAGGCCTTTGAGATCGCCTTCCGAAAACGCTTTATTGCCTTCGAAACGGATTTTCTTGATCAACAAACGGTTACCCTCGTTGATATCGAGCGTGACGACCGCTTGGTTGTTCGGCTCGACGGAAACCGCGTAATCAATCGCCGCGTTTACGTAACCTTGCTCGCCATAGAGCTTGCGCACCTTGTCGACACCTTCGGCAACTTTGGCGCGATCCAGAATCGTGCGCGCGCCGATGCCGAAGGCCGTCTCGATTTTTTCTTTCGAGACTTGGGCGGCGCCCTGAATTTTCACCTCGCGGATGTAAGGCTTCTCCTTCACGCTATAAATGAGTATCCCATCCGGCGTCAGATCGGCTTTGACATCGTCGAAAAAACCCATGCGATAGATCGCCTTGACATCCTGATCGACAGTCGCCGGATTGAAAGCTTCGCCGGTCCGGCTTTTCAAGTGCAACCGAATCCCGTCGTCCTCAACGCGCATGTTGCCGTCGATTTTAATGTCTTTAAGGATGGTTTTTTGTTGTGTCTGCGCTTGGACGAGAACGGTTGTCAAAACCAGAACTGCATTGCAAAGGGTTAGAAGAATCAGGCTAGCCCGGGCGCCCATCGAAAAAATCATCCGGAGGCCTTCAGCAAGGTTGGTAATAGGAGCTGAATACCTCGAGTTTCTAACAGATAACGCCATTTTTGTAAAGCGGAATCTCCGCATCAGACGTTAAATAGTAGACCTTCGCGAAGTTCAGCGCGACGTCCGATGCTCTCGGCAAATTGCCGGTTGTGGGTGGCCACGATCAGAGCGATCCCATGCTCTTCGTTCAGCCGAAACAGCAGATTCTGAACGCCCTCTCCGATGCGCGGGTCCAGGGATCCTGTCGGTTCGTCGGCGAGCACCAACTTCGGTTTGAGAATCACTGCTCGTGCCACCGCCACTCGCTGTTGCTCGCCGCCGGACAATTTACCCGGTCTATGGCTAAGACGATCTTTTAGTCCTACGAGCGCCAATAATTCTTCCGCCTGGCGTCTGGCCTCTGCCGCTTCCATCCCCTGTACCAGGGCTGGGAACATGACATTTTCCAACGCGGAAAAATCAGGCAACAGATAATGAAATTGGAAAACGAAGCCGATCTGTCGATTACGAAAACGACACAGCGCAGCTTCGTCCTTCACCGGCACCTGTTTGCCGTCAAACAGGATCTCGCCGGAATTGAAATGATCCAAGGTGCCGAGAATATGGAGTAAAGTGCTTTTACCCACTCCGGATTCGCCGACCACCGCCAAACGTTCGCCTTCGCCCACATCGAGATTGACCCCGCGTAAGACGTGAATCTCATTGCCACCCTCGACAAAGGACTTGTGCAGGTCTCTGACCGCCAGAAGATTATTCATAGCGGATGATTTCCACCGGATCGAGCTTCGCCGCCTGCCGCGCGGGATAAATGCTGGCGAGCAGACAGACAACGAAAGAGGTGCAAGCCACCAGGACAAAGTTGCTGAAATAAACTCGCACCGGCACCGTGGAAATCAGAAACACTCCGTCCGGAAGATGAAAGCCATATTCAGAGATCAAGGCACAGACCAGCAGCCCGAGTATCACTCCCAAGGTCGTGCCGACCACGCCAATGATGCAACCCTTAAGGAGAAAGATCTTACGAATGCTTTTTTGCGTCGCGCCCATGGAGCGTAGGATGGCGATGTCTTTTTTCTTTTCCATGACCACCATGACGAGGGTGGAAATGATATTGAAGGCGCCGATCAAAACCATCAGCAGCAGCACCAAGAAGTAGACGGTCTTTTCGAGTTTCAACGCCGAAAACAGATTTGGCCAGAGTCTCGTCCAGTCCTCGGCGAAATAGGGAAATCCCAGATCGCGCTGGATACGCTCCGCCACCTGGCGCGACTGATTTACGTCCCGAATGCGGATCTCGATATTGCTCACCGCATTGTCCATTTCAAAAAATTTCTGGGCATCGCTGAGTGAAAGCAGGACCAAGGTGGAATCGATTTCGCTCATCCCGGTTCGAAGAATGCCGGTCACCACGAAGCGGCGCACTTTGGGAATTACACCAATCGCCGTTGGGCTGCCCAAAGGCGAGACCACCTGGACGGGGCTCCCGACGAAAACTCCAAGTTGATTGGCCAAACGTTCGCCCAAAATAATCCCGGGCAGCAAAACCGTCCGATCATCCACCTGAATCGGCTGCGGAGTCTTGAGCGCTTCAAGCTGTCCTTCGCGAATATAGCTTTGCAAATTGACGACCCTATTAACCCGGTCCGGATCCACACCTCGAACCACCACGCCGGACACGCGCGATCCCGAGGTGAGCATAATCTGACCATAGATTGTCGGCGAGGCCGCAACGACGCCGTCCTCTTTCTCCACCCGCTCGATGAGGCGTTCATAATCCTGCAGCATATCGCCGGACTTGACCAAAGCGATGTGCGCGTTGATACCAAGTAGGCGATCGCGCAAAGTCTCTTCAAATCCGGTCATCACCGCCATTACGACGTTGAGGGTCATGACGCCGATCATCACGCCGAGCACTGAAATCACGGTGATCAGCGAAATGAAAGTTTCCTGGCGGCGCGCTTGCAGATAGCGCAGGCCGATAAAAAGCTCGTATTTCATGGAAAAAATTTGGCGTCAGCGCTGCGGGCGCAGCAGCGGAAAAAGAATCACATCGCGGATTGACGCGCAGTTCGTCAGCAGCATGACCAGACGGTCGATCCCGACACCCTCGCCGGCCGCCGGCGGCATACCATATTCCAGTGCTCGTATGTAATCGTCATCGATCGGGTTTGCCGTATCGTCACCGGCGGCGCGCGCGCGCATCTGCTCGAGAAAGCGCTGTCGCTGATCCGTCGGATCATTAAGCTCCGAGAATGCGTTAGCCAGCTCCCGGCCGCCAATATACAACTCGAACCGATCCACCATTGCCGGATTACTGTCGTTTTTTCGCGCTAGCGGTGAAACTTCGATGGGATAGCCCGTGATGAACGTCGGCTGAAGCAATTTTTCCTCGGCGACTTCCTCGAAAACTTCGACCAGGGCATTTCCATAGGGTGCGCCTGCATCGATGTGCAAGCCCTTGTCTTTGGCGAACTGGTGGAGCTCGTCGAGATCATCGAGATTTTGATCTTCCGCTCCGCCGTGAAGCCGAATCGCTTCAACGATCGTCAGCCGGCGCCACGGCGGCGTGAGGTCGATAACATGCTCGCCAAAGACAACTTGAAGCGAGCCGGTCAGATCCGTAGCCAAGCTCGTGAAAAGCTCTTCGGTGAGCTGTATCAAATTCTCGAAGGTGGCGTACGCCTGGTAAAACTCGAGCATGGTAAATTCCGGATTGTGGCGCACCGAGATTCCTTCATTGCGAAAATTGCGATTCAGCTCGAACACCCGGTCGAATCCGCCAACTAACAAGCGCTTCAAAAAAAGCTCCGGCGCGACTCGCAGATACAGCTCCATGTCGAGGGCATTGTGATGCGTGACGAACGGGCGCGCGGCAGCGCCACCGGCGATGGGCTGCATCATCGGTGTTTCCACCTCGAGAAAATCGCGCTGCTCGAAAAATTGCCGGATGCCCCGGATGATGCGCGAGCGCTTTTCAAAAATATAGCGCGCCTCGGGATTGACCATGAGATCGAGATAGCGCTGCCGGTAACGCGCTTCGATATCCGATAAGCCATGCCATTTTTCCGGCAACGGCCGCAAACACTTCGCCAGCAGACGAAGCCCTTCGGCTTCCAGGGTCAACTCGCGCGTCCGAGTGCGAAACAAATAGCCCCAAACACCGACGATGTCGCCGACGTCCAGATTACGAAACAAACCGTAGGCTTCTTCGCCGACCCTGTTTTGCTGAACGTAAACTTGGAGCCGTCCGCGGCGATCTTGAATGTGAAAAAAAGAAGCCTTGCCCATGCGCCGAATCGCCACAATCCGGCCGGCTATGCGCAGATCTTTGGGCGCCTCGGCCAGCGCTTGGTCGCTTGCGTCGGCAAATCTGCTCGCAATCTCTGAAGCGCTGTGGCTCGGTCTGAAGTCGTTCGGATAAGCTTCGACGCCCGCCGCTGTGAGCCGCGCGAGCTTCTGCTTACGTACTTCGACCTGATCGCTATCGGGTTCGTCCGGAAGTCGATCGTGATCAGCCATTTTGCGCTCTACGCCACTCGGCAGGAATTTTGTCCTGAACCTGTGTTGATTAATTACAAGCCGAGATTTTTGACGATCGACAAAAGGGAATAGGACTTATTGAGCGAGTAGAAATGTAATCCTGAAACGCCAAACCTGATGAGATCTTCGCACTGGCGCGTCGCATACTCAATCCCCATCTCGACCGCTGCATTCTCGTCGTCCTCAACCCGCACCAGCTCGCGCTCCAGCTTCGCCGGAATCTTCGCGCAGCACAGCGCCGTGAAACGGCGCACTTGTGGCGCGGAAAGGATCGGCAAAACTCCCGGTACGATTGGCACCGTCACGCCCATGGACCTGAGATCGTCGACAAAACGGTAGTAATCGTCGTTATCGAAAAAAAGCTGCGTGATGACCACTGCGGCTCCGGCGTCGATTTTTTGCTTCAAAAAATCGAGATCGGCAGCGCGGCTTTGGGCCCGGGGATGAACTTCCGGGAAACCGGCGACTCCAATCGAAAAACAACCGCGCGCCGCCGCTTCTCGAACCAGTTCCACGGCATGCTGAAAACCGTCGGGATGAGGCCGCCAATCCGGCATTCCTTGCGGCGGATCGCCTCCGAGAGCGAGTAGGTTTTGGATGCGTTTTTGTTTGAGATGATCCAATATAGCGCGCGCATCTGCTTTCGATTGTCCCACTACGGTCAAGTGGCACATCACCTCGAGACGACAACGATCGCGGATAGCCTCGACGAGATCGATGGTTTTTTCGCGCGTGCTTCCGCCCGCCCCGTATGTTACCGAACAGAAACCAGGATTAAGCCTCTTGATGCTTTCGATCTCGCTAAAGAGGCTTTCCTCGCCTTTTTCAGTCTTTGGGGGAAAAAATTCGACCGATAGCGTCAAGCCGGGCCGGGCATACAGGTCGGCTAATTTCACACGAGTCCTTGATGGCTAACTTCGCCGTAGCGCTATAAGTAGCACAATGTTCTGCCATGGACAATTGGCAAGATTGAAAAGGGTGAGAGTTTATGCGCCTTTGGCGTGCTGCACGCGATCTCGCGCCGCAACCGGATCGCAACTCGATCCCGGTTCCGGAGTGATGAGCGGCCGCAACGAGTCGGTATGTCGGAGCAGCGCGGTCTTGATCTCTTCCGCCACCTGGAACGACTCCAAAGTCTCTTTAAAGATTTGCCGGCGCCGCGCAAAATGTCCTCCCATGATCGGATGATTTGCATGCGCTTTGCCGATAGGCCTGCCGCGGTATTCAATATCGGCGCCGAGGAATTTGGCCGCAAGTTGATATTCCATTTCCTTGATCCGCGCGCGATCGGCGTCGCGGAAGAAAAACCCGATCATGCGATCTTCGAAGACCCGGTCGATAAACGTGTCGATTATTGGTCTCAGCCGAGATTCGCCACCTAGCTTGTCGAATAAACTGTTGTTCATGACCGACTTAATAGTTACATCATGCCGAGCTGCAAGCGCGCCGCTTCAGACATCTTGCTTGGGTCCCAGGGAGGATCCCATACAAGATCAACTTTGACGTCCGTAACGCCCGATATCGCTTTGATTTTCTCCTCAACCTCGGCGGGCAACGCCTGCGCGGCCGGGCAGCTCGGCGACGTCAGCGTCATCTGAACCGTTACGGTGCCGTCCGGATCCACTTTAGTCCCGTAAATCAATCCCATCTCATAGATGTTGACCGGAATTTCCGGATCGAAACAGGTCCGAAGAGCTTCAAGGACTTGAGCTTCGATTATGGTTTCGTTGATGGCATCCATGGTCATCCTCATTCGATTCCCAATTGCTGTTTCGCGCTCATTGAAATCATGCTCTGGTTCCACGGCGGATCCCAGACGAGTTCGACGTCAACTTGCTCTATGCCCGGGACGCTCTCTATTTTTTTCTCGATATCCCGTTTCAGAAACTGGCCCATGCCGCAGCCCTGTGCGGTTAAAGTAAAGCGCACCACGGCCTTGTGACCGCCGCCCGAAAGCGACTGCACATCGCAGCCATAGATCAAACCGAGATCGACAATATTGACCGGAATCTCCGGATCGAAGCAGGAGCGCAATTCTCGCCAAACCAACTCGCGGAGCGAAGCGGGGGTGGCATCGTCACGTCCTGGATTGTCTTGACTCTGCGGCCCCGGGAGCCCGAGGGCGTCGCTATCGCTGCCATCGATGCGTGCCGTATACCCGCGCTCCGTCATAACGGTATAGCTGCCGCCGAGGGCTTGGGTCAGCCACACGGTTTCGCCGGCGGACAGAGTGAGCCGTTCACCGCTCGGAATCATGATCGCAAAGCAGTCGCGCCGGAGGCTGATCGGGGTTTCTGTGCTCATCGATAATCCTCGTTTGCGGCACTTACTCCGTGGTTGCCGGCTGGCTCTCGCCCTTTAGCGCCGCGTTGACCGTATGCCAGGCCAGGCTCGCGCACTTGACTCGCGCCGGGAACTTACAGACTCCGGCGAGAATTTTTAGCTTACCCACTCTTTCAGGATTGGCCTGCGGGTCGCCGGTAAGCATCTTGTGCACGCCTTCGAATAAATCCTCGGCAGCCGCTTCCGTTTTGCCCTTCAATTCCGCCGTCATCAGCGAAGCCGAAGCTTTCGAGATCGCGCAACCCGAACCTTGAAAAGCGATATCCTGAATCACGCCGTTATCGAGCTTCAAGTAGACCGTCACATGATCGCCGCAGAGCGGATTGTAACCTTCTGCCTTGCGGTTGGCGTTTGCCAAAACCCGGTAATTTCGCGGGCTCTTGTTGTGGTCGAGAATAACTTCCTGATAGAGATCGTCCAATTCAGCCATTAGCCGAAAACCTTTCGAACGCGCTGGATCCCTTCCGCCAGCACATCGATTTCCGCGGTGGTATTGTAGAACGCAAACGATGCCCGTGTCGTCGCCGGTACGCCAAAGCGCTGCATTACCGGCATCGCGCAATGGTGGCCGGCCCGGACCGCGACTCCCTCCTGGTCGAGGATCGTCCCAACATCGTGGGCATGCACCGAATCGAGAACGAACGATAGCACCCCGGCTTTTTCTTTGGCCGTACCGATGATACGCAAGCCCTCGATGCTCGCCAGCGCGTCTGTCGCATAACTTAAAAGTCGATGCTCGTGGGCCGCCAAAGCGTCCCAGTCGAGCCGCAGCAGATAGTCGATAGCGGCGCCCAAACCGATGCCACCGGCAATGTTCGGCGTACCGGCTTCGAACTTGTACGGCAACACGTTGTAGTGAGTTTTCTCGAAAGTCACGAGACTGATCATATCGCCGCCGGCCTGATACGGCGGCATGGCCTCGAGGAGCTCACGACGGCCGTACAAAATCCCGACGCCGGTGGGCCCGAACATTTTGTGGCCCGAGAAAGCATAAAAATCGCAGCCGAGATCCTGTACATCGACTCGCAGATGGGGCACCGCCTGCGCGCCATCAAGCAGCACGGGAATCCCGCGCTCATGGGCTGCCCTGACGATCTCTTTTACGGGAACGATTGTGCCAAGCGCATTTGAAACATGGGCAATCGAGACCAACTTCGTCTTCTCGTTGAGAAGCCGGGAAAACTCTTCCAGAACAAGCTCGCCCTTGTGGTTGATGGGAACGACTCGCAGTTTGGCGCCGGTTTGTTGGCAGAGCAGTTGCCAAGGAACGATATTCGAGTGGTGTTCCAGCGCCGAAACAAGGACCTCGTCCCCGGCCTTAAGGAACGTTCGGCCGTAGCTTTGCGCCACCAGGTTGATTGCCTCAGTTGTGCCGCGAACAAAAATAATCTCCTTCTCCGCTTCGGCATTGATAAATAGCCGGACTTTTTCGCGCGCCGCTTCGTAAGCCGCGGTTGCGCGTTCGCTCAAGTAGTGCACACCACGATGAATATTGGAATTCTCCATGGTGTAATAATGATTCAGGGCATCGATCACCGTCTGAGGCTTCTGACTGGTAGCGCCGTTATCCAGGTAAACCAGCGGCTTGCCGTGAACCTTCTGCCGCAGGATCGGAAAATCCTCCCGCAGGCGCGTGACATCGAAAGCCTGGCCAGAACCAAAATACTGCGGAACAGCTTTCATCGACTTGCTCAAATTTCGCGGAATTTCTGCAGAATATATTCGTCCAGCCGCCGCCGTAGCGACGCCAGTTTAATTCGCCCGACAACGTCCGAGGCGAACGCGGCGCTTAAAAGCCGGCGCGCGTCGGCCAACCCGAGCCCGCGCGAACGGAAATAAAAAAGCGCATCCGGATCGATCTGACCGATAGTGGATCCATGACTGCATTTCACGTCATCGGCATGGATTTCCAATTGGGGTTTTGTGTTGACCACCGCGTCATCGGACAACAGCAAATTCTTGTTCACCTGGCGCGCGTCAGATTTCTGGGCGTCTTTATGAACGACAATTTTACCGTTGAAGACCCCATGCGCCGCCCCGTTGAGAATTCCCTTGTAAAGCTCGAAGCTGCTTGCTCGCGGCTTCACATGTTCGATCACGGTCGAATTGTCGATATGCTGACGGCCCGAGCCGAGATAAAGTCCATTGAGGACGCATTCGGCTCCTTCGCCGTCGAGCGAGACGTGCACGTCGTTTCTGACCAGTGACCCGGCAAGCGTCACGGCATGCGCCGTAACGTGCGCCCCTCGCGCGAGCCTCGCCTCGACGGTCCCGGTGTGAAAACCTGCGTGGCCCTCGCGCTGCACGCGACAGTGCTCGACGATCGAGTCCGGCTCGGCGATCAGTTCAGTCACGGCATTGCAAAAGTAGCTCTCGCGTGTGATGCCGATGTAGCTCTCCACAATTTTCGCTTCACTGCCGCGGCCGAGAAAAATCAGCGTCCGTGGATGCGTCACTAGCTGCTCGCCCTCGGCTCCTGAGGCATAAATCACGTGGATCGGCTCGGTAAGACGTCGGCCGGGCGGCACAATCAGCACCGCACCATCGCCGATGAAGGCCGTGTTTAGGGCCACCAAACTCTGGCGCCGATAACTCGCGTAGCGGCCGAGCTGCATCGGTAAAAATTCGTCATCTCCCTTGATCAACTCCGCCAAGCTTTGCAGGCGGACCCCTGGGGGTAATCGCTCGAGGGAAGCCAGCTCCGGCGCGTAAACGCCGTTCAAAAACACCAAACGCACGCAATCAGGATCGGCGAATCCGCGCGCCAGTAAATCGCTCGGCGAAATTTGCTTACCTGCGCCGTTGGGGCGGGAAAACTTGAACGCCGCAATCGGCTCGAGATTGGTGTACTTCCACTCCTCGGCCTTCGGGGTCGGAAAACCGAGGCTCGCAAAGCTGGCCATTCCGGCCTCACGCAGTTCGTTCAACCATGGAGGATTCGGCGCGCTGGCGCGCGACCGCCGCTCCCGGAAGGCATTCAAATAGTGCTCTTTGGTTTCTGTGCTCGCCATGAATCCGCTTAGAGCGCCGTCGCTTCCGCCTTGAGCCAATCGTAACCCTTGCGCTCCAGTTCCAAAGCCAGGTCTTTAGTCCCGGATTTGATGATCCGTCCGCCAAAAAGCACGTGCACGAAGTCCGGAACGATGTAGTTGAGCAAGCGTTGATAATGAGTGATCACGATCATCGCCCGATCCGCGCGGCGCAGCGCGTTGACACCGTTGGCGACCACTCGCAAAGCATCAATGTCCAGTCCGGAATCAGTTTCATCGAGCAACGCCAAAGTGGGATCGAGGACCGCCATCTGCAAAATCTCGTTGCGTTTTTTTTCGCCTCCTGAAAAGCCCTCGTTCAGCGGCCGATTGGCTAAAGCCTGATCCATTTCGACCAATGCCATTTTTTCTTTGATCAGGGCGAGGAAATCCATTGCATCCAACTCGTCCAAGCCGCGGTGCTTCCGCGCGGCATTGAGCGCCGCCCTCAAAAAATAAACCGTGCTCACGCCGGGTATTTCCACCGGATACTGGAAAGCCAAAAAAACACCCTCTCGGGCGCGCGTTTCCGGGTTCATCGCCAACAGATCCCTGCCTTGATATATGACTTCGCCGCCCGTCACCTCATAGTTCTCCCGTCCGGCAAGAACATGCGCCAGGGTGCTCTTGCCGGAGCCGTTCGGCCCCATGATCGCATGCACTTCACCGGCGCCCACGTGAAGATCGATACCGCGCAAAATTTCTTTGTCTGCAACTTTGGCCCTGAGGCCGTGAATATCCAACATAAGCGTATCGTATTGCGAATGAGCTAGACGGCTCGCTGCAGCGCCCCTTTGCTGAGCCGGCCTCTCAAGCCCTGCCGGTCCGCAATTTCCGCGATGCTCACGCCGGCCAAAAAATTTGCCAGCACAAGCTGGGCATTTTCCCAGATCGATTTTTGCGAGCAAACGGCGCAAAATGAGCAATAATCAGATCCCTTATCCAGACAATCCATAAGGATCAGCGGCCGCTCGACCGCTTCATAAACTTCCTTGATCGAGATGGCACCGGCGGTTTTCGCCAAAGTAAAGCCGCCTCTCGACCCGATATGGGACTTAACCAGACCACCGGCGACGAGGTCCTTCATGATCTTTGACAGATAGAATGAAGGAATGCCTTGGCTTTGTTCGATATCCGATCGACTGATGATTTTCCCCTCGGGCTGGCCTGCTAAATAAGACAACGCGCGCACGGCGTAATCGACCCGCCGGCCGACATTCATCAACGAGCTTCGTTGCGTTTTTGCTCCGCGCTTCACAGACTCTCCACAAGAAATATAGACTCTGTAAGTCTTTAATGTCAAGGTAAGAGGCCGTCGCAAAACCTCCAGTCGCGCCGGGCCACAACCTACTGAATGCATTTTGTATGGTAGTTTACTTGTTACCGCTCCCAGAAAGTGGCTAGTTCGGTTCGGAACTCCAGAGAAAGTGCGGACGAAAAGCGAAAAGAATTATTTATGATTTTTAGAATCCTGTCGATCTTTCTTGTTGTGCTTTTCCTCTGTGGCTGTGTCACCGACATTGTTCCGGCGACCGGAGAAAGACGTTATCTCGGTTATACCTGGCAACAAGAAACAAAAATCGGCCAACAGGCGAGCAAGGAAGTCGCCTCGCTCTTCGGTATTTACCAAAACCCTAATCTTTCGCGTTATGTGACCGAGGTGGGCAATCGGGTGTTAGCTACCAGCCATTTGCGGCGGCCCGGCGCCGATGAGCAGGTTCGCAACACTCCGGTCACTTTCACCGTGCTCGACAGTCCAGTCCTCAATGCCATGGCTCTTCCCGGCGGCTTCATTTATGTCACCCGCGGCATGCTTGCTCATTTGAACAATGAGGACCAGCTCGCCACCGTGATCGCGCATGAGATTGGGCATGTAGCGGCGCGCC
>JBIOXP010000142.1:0-5517 GCA_044869705.1 Binatia bacterium
TTTCGATCCAGTGACCGGCAAGATCACCGATTCAGCTTACACCCGTCGCGTGGAGAAATTCTTAAACGAACTTGTCTGGATGGCGCGCGCGCTCCGGTACGCGCGCGAGAACATTCCAGCGCCCTAATTCTAGTCGCCGCTAGCAAGTTGCCTAAGCAGGCGATGGCGACGGCCCGGCTGCCGGAGGTGTTGCCTCAGCAGTTGCAGCGGCCGCTGCCTTCGCTGCCGCGGCTTTTGCCGCTGCTTCAGCGGCAGCTTTCTTCTTGGCCTCAGCGGCGGCTACCGCGTCGGCGAGATTTTTGTCGACCGAAGCCGCTTCGACTGGGTGAATCTTGTGATAATACGCATTCGATTTGGAAAGTTGCTCCCTGCGTAAAAGCAGGTGATCGAACCGCTCGCGCTGACTCAGCTCGAATTCCTTGTCCATCTTGATGGCCTCGAATGGACAGACCTCGACGCAAATCTGGCAGCTCATGCAGACCGAGATGTCGATGTCGAATATCTTCGGATAAAACTGCGGTTTGCCCATGTAATCGGGCTTTTTGTCGTCGCTCTTAACGATGTAAATGCACTGCGGCGGACATTCCTTCTCGCAAATTTTGCATGCCACGCAGCGCAAACCCGCGTGCGGATCGGTGCCATCGAAAATCAGGAATGGGAAATTCCGGTAATTTTCCGGAAGCGGGACCCGCTCTTCCGGATATTGCACCGTGGTCAGCCGTTCCTTCTCGAAATAACTTCCGACAAAGTTTCGTGCCGTGACGGCCATTCCCTTGAGTATGCCTGTGCCAATCATCGATCCACTTCTCCCATTACGATATCGATGCTGCCGAGGATTACCATTACATCAGCCACGGTGTGACCGAGGCACAGGTCCTCGAGAATCGTGAGATTGATGAAGCTTGGTGGGCGAACGCGGTAACGATACGGGTTCGGAGAGCCATCACTGATCAAATAAAATCCGAGCTCACCCTTTGGTCCTTCGATCCGACCGTACGCTTCGCCAACCGGCGGACGAAATGCGCGCACTTTTACTTTTGGATTCACAATGGGGCCGGGTGCAATTTGCGCGAACGCTTGCTTCAGGATCTCCACGCTCTCGCGGATCTCCAACGCGCGCATCATCAGGCGATCGTACGTGTCCCCGTGGTCCCCGAGCGGGATCCGGAATTTGAAACGCGGATAAAACCCGTAGCCGTCTACTTTACGAATGTCGTAGTTCACCCCGCACGCGCGCAGCATCGGGCCGGTGATACCGGCGTTGATCGCCAGTTCGGCGGACAGGTTGCCGACATTTTGGGTACGGCCAATGACAATCTCGTTGCCAAGGATTAGTTCCTCGAATTCGTCGAGAAACTTCGGGAAACGATCGACAATCTGTTTCGCAGCTGCGAGCCATTCATCGCTTGCATCCACGCGACAGCCGCCGAAACGCATGTAATCGCACATCATTCGCGAACCGGATAACGACTCAAAAAGATCGAGAATTTTTTCGCGTTCGCGGAATGCGTACATCAGTGGCGTACCCCACGCGCCCATGTCGCTGAGCAAAAAACCCAGCAGCGAGGCGTGATTCTGCAACCGCGTTAGCTCGGCGAGAATCACGCGCAGATACTCGGCGCGCTCGGGAACTTCGATTCCGGCGAGTTTCTCAACGCTGAGCGCATAAGCCCAGTTGTTGGTCATCGAGCAGAAATAATCGAGCCGGTCCGTGTACGGCATCGAGCCGAGGTAACTGGTGTTCTCGCCGATTTTCTCATGATTGCGATGCAGATAACCGAACACCGGTTTTAGCTTACGAACGATCTCGCCTTCGAGCGCCACATTCATCCGAAACACGCCGTGCGTAGATGGATGCTGCGGTCCCATCGAGACTTCGAGCAATTCGCCCTCGAGCCGTGAAGCCATCGTTACCGGTGGCCGCTCCATCGCTTCGATTGTTTCAACGGCTGCGCTCATTACTGTTCAGGAACTAAAAGAGGCCACAGAAGAACACGGATTGACACGAATGGATTTGTAAGTCGGTGAATTCTGACACGCCTCGTCATCCGTTTTTTATCCGTGTAAATCAGTGGCCGTTATTTTTTCTGCTCCGTCCAATTGTGGTCGCTGTAGATAATGCGCTTTCGCCTTCTCCAGCACTTCATCATGCGGCGTCGGTTCCCATTCATAATCGTCCGGGTCACGGTAATCCTTGCGCATCGGATGATCTTGAAACTCATCCCACATTAAAATCCGGCGCAGATCGGGATGTCCTTCAAAATGGATGCCGTACAGATCGAAGATCTCGCGCTCCTGGAATTCAGCGCTCCGCCAGATCGGTGTAAGTGAAGACACGTGCGCGCCCTCTTCACGATCATCGGTGCGCATGCGAATGATGACCGGGCCGTGTTTATGCGTCATGGAGTAAAGGTGATAAACCGCTTCGCGATATCCCGGAATTTTCTCCTCCGTCGTTTCGACGATTTCTTTTTCCTGACCATCGACGACCTTCTTTACCTTCGTTGTTTTCTTCACCACGCGATCCAGCCAGTCGACACCGGTGACATTGGAGCAAAAATCCAGGCACAGCGCGGGATCGACGCGCAAAAATCTCGCGATGGCGACCGCGTGCTCGTTGTCGATGAGCAATGAGTGCGGCTGCAACAGGTTGCCGTTTTGCACAATCTCGATCTTTGCGCCCGGCACCGCGGCTTCGATCCGGGATTTGATTTCGTCTAAAGACTCCATTAGCCCTTTTAACTTTGCCGTTCGAGCACCGGCGGCTGAAAGACATCGCGGTTCGCCGACGGTTCCAAGTCGTGCTTGCCAAACTTCGGCACGGGAAACTCGCTTGGTTGGTCTGGTTTAAGAAACTCAGCCTTATTGGCTCCGGTCAACTTTTGGTCGTCGATCTTGCGCTGCAATTCCATGAATGCGTGAAGTAACGCTTCCGGGCGCGGAGGGCAGCCAGGGATGTAAACATCGACCGGAATATAGCGGTCGATACCTTTGAGCACATTATAACCTTGCTTGAACGGTCCACCTGAAATCGCGCACGCACCCATGGCGATAACGTACTTCGGGTCAGCCATCTGGTTGTAAAGACGCACGATTTGCGGCGCCATTTTCTTCGTGACGGTTCCGGCAACGATCATCAAATCCGCCTGCCGCGGCGATGGCCGAAAAACTTCCCCGCCGAACCGCGCTATGTCGTAACGGGATGCCGCGGTGGCGATCATTTCAATGGCGCAACAGGCCAGTCCGAACTGCAGCGGCCAGATCGAGTTTTGACGTCCCCAGTTGTAAAGGTCCTGCATCTTCGTCACCCAGACTCCCTGCCTTTGCAGTTCGGCGCGCAATTGTTCGTCGATTTGGCTCATGAATTTTGAAAGAAGTTACAAGCGTTACAAAAGTTACATCACGAGAGCGCCAAAATTTCCCTTGCGAGAATGTAACGCTTTTAACTCTTTTAACCAGCGCGTGAGAGCCCTAGCGCTGCCATTGCAAACATCCTTTGCCCCACGCCCAGACGAGTCCTTCGATCAGCAGCAGAAGGAAAATAAGGATCGCGATAAACGCTCCTACCGGCAGAGCAGTGAATGCGACGGCAAACGGCACGAGAAACACGGCTTCAACGTCGAAGATCAAAAAGATTATGGCATACAGATAATATTGCGCGTGGAACTGAATTTGAGCGTCGCCGATCGATTCGACGCCGCACTCGTAGGTGGAAGTTTTGTCGGGGCCGGGCTTTGGCGGTTGGAAAAATCGCCGCCACAACCAGGCCAGCGCCAATGGAACCAGCGGAAACACCAGCGCCACGCCAATGAAAACGACGATGAAGAAATACGGATGCGGATTCATCCAGTCTGCGATCAAATTCGCTCGGAAGTAGTCACTGCCAAGCTTATAGTTAGAGCGTGAAGAAAACAGCCAGAAAATTTCGTAGCTTCTCTGAGGCTGAGAAAGCGGATCGCGATTTTTACAAAAAGCTGACCGGTAACCAACGTTTGTAAATTCTGGTGGAGCTTCTCAATCATGGCCCTGAGCAAAGACTGGAGAGAGTTTCTCGAATTATTAAATTCCCGCGGCGTTGAAGCGAGCCGTTAGTCGGCCACCGGATCTCGCTAACCTCGCCGCACTGGAGACGTAATATTTCGATGCTTTGTCGTGAGACGACAAAATCCGCGCGGACCCAAGGTTTCGATGACAGCTAGAACTGTAGGAACTTCGCGACAGATGGTCTTAGCTGTCGTCTGACTTTCGTCCGAACCAACGCCGCTTTTTCGGCTTCGGTTCTTCACTTGGTGGCGCCGTAGGTTCCTCTTCTTTTGGAGCGGGAGCTTCGGCCTTGGGCTCTTCTCGGGTGGGTTGCTCAGCTTCGGGCGTTATTTCCTGCGGTTCCGCTTCTGGCTTTTTGCGTTTCGCCTTCTTTTCTTTCTTCGGTTTCTCCTCCGCGATGTACTCTGCGTCCACCCACTCGATAAACGCCATCTGCGCAGAATCGCTCTTGCGCGCGCCGAGCTTGACGATTCGGGTGTAACCGCCGTTTCGTTCGGCGGACCGTTGCGCGATGTCGTCGAATAATTTTTTCACGACGCTTTTCTGCCGTAACACGGCCAATGCCCTGCGACGCGAGTGAATCGAGCCGTTCTTACCAAGCGTCACCATTCGTTCGGCGAGAGGGCGAACCGCTTTGGCCTTGGCCAGAGTCGTCTTGATTCGGTGATGTTGTATTAAAGCGCAGACCTGATTGGCGAGTAACGCCCGGCGGTGGTCGGCGGTGCGCCCCAGCTTGATCGTCTTCTTTTGATGTCTCATACGCGACGAAAACGCGATCTTCGCACAGACGTTTACTGTTGGCTAGCAGCGGGTGCGGGCGTTGGCGCAGCGCCATCGGCACTTATCGGCAAATCGATTAGCCCCGGCTCGAACTTCATGCCCAAGCCCAACTGAAGCTGTTGCAATTTGTCCTTGATCTCATTGAGCGATTTCTTGCCGAAGTTGCGATACTTCAGCATTTCGGCCTCGGTCTTCTGGGCAAGCTGCCCGACCGTGGTGATATTCGCATTGTTCAAGCAATTCGCCGCGCGCACGCTCAACTCGATCTCGTTCACACTCATGTTGAGGAGCTTTTTCAGCTTGATATTTTCTTCGCTCACACCGGCCGGCGTCTGATCGAATTCGATCACTTCCTCGTTATAGTGCACGAAGACGTCGAGGTGATGCCGCAGAATCGCGGAAGCCTGGAGCAGCGCGTCATCTGGCGTTAGTCGACCGTCGGTCCACATTTCGAGAATGAGTTTGTCGTAATCGGTGCGCTGACCGACTCGAGTGTTTTCCACTGCATACTTCACGCGCGTGACGGGTGAAAAGATCGAGTCGATGGGAATGAGGCCAATCGGCTGATCGGCGCGCTTGTTTTCCTCGCCCGTGGCAAAGCCTCGGCCGACGCGCACCTCGAGTTCGGCTTCGAATTTATGTTTTCGATCAAGGGTACAGATCGTTTGCTTCGGATTCAGCACTTCAAAACCT
>JBIOXP010000143.1:0-7137 GCA_044869705.1 Binatia bacterium
GTCTTCCGAAAATGGCTAAACCGTTCGTCGCCATACTCGGCAAAAATCATGTTTTGGTTGACTGCAACATCGTATGTATAAGAGTCGAGCCGATGGCGGTCCGTGCCGATATTTTCGATTGACACGACTTTGCCGGAATATTCGCCGCGAAAATCCTTGCCGTCAGCGCCGTGACACTCGGCGCAATATTTCTTGTAAATGGGCGCTCCATCGGCCGCGAGCGTTTTGTCGATTCTAAACGGGTAAGGCGGCGCCTCGAGTTTGCGTAACCAATCGGCGACTCTCTTCATGCGCGCTCGATCCCCTGTCGGCGGTGTGATGCCGGCGCCCATGGCGGCGCTGCGGTTGCGTTCTTCGAGAGAGACGTTGTTGCCGTCCCAATGCAGGTTCATCTTCAGCGCTTCACGCTGGCCCTGGTTCCAAATCGACGGAAAATCGGTCGTGCCGATGCGCTCCCGCTGAGGCAATTGGTCGATGGGAAAATTGAAATAGGCTTTCAGTGGGTTGAAAGTGTCCACGCGTCCGGGTCCCCACTCCGGCTCATCCTTGATGAAGTTCAGACGGTCGCGCAGCGCGAGAATCCGCTCGCGCATGTAGTAGATGCCATAGAAGCGCAGCACCAGGCGGTCCATCAGTGGCAACCGCCCGAGACCCTCGCGTTTCCGCATAACATCGATCTGGCGCAAAATGTCTTGGGGAGTGAATCTCCGGTCTTCCCCGGTGGCGAAGAGAAATCGCATGAAAGCGCGAAAATCGAAGGTGTTGGCCGGCATCGCCGCGTAGACTTTTGGCGCGCTCTGCGGCGTCTCCCGGACGGTGCCGGCATGGCAAAAAGCGCAATTGAGCCAGACGAGATCGAAACCGAGATAACGGCGCTTCGACATACCGACCGGCAAATCTTTGCCGGGTTCGAAAACGAAACCGACCGACTGCCAACCTCGTCCTGGCGCTGGGAGCTTGTCCTGGAACAATTCCGGCAGCGCCCGCCAGATCCAATAAGGCACGCCAAATTCGTGCTCACTGCCCAGCGAGCCGTATTTAAAATGATCGCTGTCGTCCTTGTAGTCGACTGGAACATCCGCGCCGAACCGACCCAGCAAAAACATGCCGCCTAGAGCAGCCACTACGAGAAGGACGACGGTGATGAATCCGATGCGACTAAGAATTCGCTCGATCGAGCTGCGCTCGTCCATACAAGTCAAAGCCTTTAGTCTTCGGCCGGACGCATCGGCACCCTTCGGGTTTCAACACCACAACTGTCGGCTAGTGAAGATGCACCCAACCTTAAAAAGCTGGCAAGCCGATTTGAATCGCTCGGAAACCAGAGCGCCGGTGTGAAGATTAAAACTTCAGTGCAAAATCAATGAGCCGCTTTTTGTCCCAGTAAACTTTCCCCAGGTATAAATCCGGTTCTATCTGTCGAATCTCATCGCGAATCCAATGTGCGATGATTGATGTATCGGAGTAATCAAGAACAATGCACTCCTTGCCATCGAGCCAGCTCGGTCCTTTGTACACTCTGGCGAGGATTGCATTCAGTCCAAAGGGCAAAATCCGATTGCGCAGTACGCCTTTTTTCGCATCGAATACCTTTCCTTGCCAGGCAAAGTGGCTGACGAATTTCGCGATCGTGGAGCTGTAGGTTGTCCCCGGTGCAACAATCGCGGTGCCATCCGCCTCCCCGTCCGGAATGTTGCCGGCAGCGCTGCTGGTAAACAAAGCATCGAGCTCCGATTGCGACATCGTTAAAAACTTGGCGACGTCATAAGCCATTGGGTCTTCCTCCGTAAGCTCTACGGGTTTGATTCTCGCGGTGAAGCAGTAACGCTCGCATGCAGTGGGGACTTTGGCGCGCCTAATCTCACATAGCCGGGCTTTGGTCGTCAAGAAAATTTCGCGTGCAGCGCAGATTTTTTTCTGCCGCAATCCGGTTGCGCGAGATGTGAAGTCCTGTCAATTTTCAAACAAGGAGGGTGTGATGAGCACAAAAACTGCAATCCTCTCCATCGCGAATCTCAAGCCCGAAGACTTGTCGCCGCTGCGGCAAGCGTTCGGCGCGCTACCCGGCGTGCAGAAGATCGACTTCAGCGTTGAGCGCAGCGTCGCCGTGCTCGAATTCGACGCGGCTCAATCACACATCGATGATTTTTTACGCGCAGCTTTGAAAGCAGGATTTCAAGTGCTCTAAATCCAAAGATCCAGGTTCAAAGTTCAACGGCCAACGCCGACGCCGTTTGAACCTTCAACGTGGAAGCTGGAACTGATTTAAACCCCGGCCACCGTCATGCGGGAGATTTTGATCGTCGGCGAAGCGATGCGCCCGCGCAATTCGAGGTCGTTGCCGACAGCTTCGATGTCCTGAAACATCTCTTTGAGGTTTCCGGCAATCGTGATCTCTTCCACGGGATAAGCAATCTCGCCGTTTTCGATCCACAAGCCCGCCGCGCCGCGGGAATAATCCCCGGTTACCATGTTCACTCCGAAACCAATCATCTCGGTCAGATACAAACCGGATTTAACCGAATTGATGATTTGTTCGGAGGTTTTTTGTCCCGGCGCCAAATAGAAGTTAGACGCCGCTACTCCCGGCGGTTCTCCGACTGAGCGCGAGGCATTTCCGGTGGAGGGCATGCCGAGCTTTTTCCCGCTGTAGGTATCGAGCAAATAACTCTTCAGCTCGCCGCGCTCTACAATTGTTTTTTTCCGTATCGGCAAACCCTCACCGTCAAATGGTCGCGACCCGAGCGCGCTCGGAATGCTGCCGTCATCGATAACGGTCAGGAGCTCCGAACCAATTTTCGTTCCGAGCTTGCCGATCAAAAAAGATGCTCCTTTATATAATGCGTAGCCGGATAAGGCGGATGCGAGATTGCGGAGCAGCGAGCCTGCCATTTCCGGGTCGAAGACGACCGGTACGTCGCAGGTTTTAACTTTGCGAGCGCCGAGCCGCCGGAGGGCTCGCTGGGCGGCCTTGACGCCGATGCTCTGGGGCGATTCGAGGCGGGCGAACTTTCGATTGGACGCATACCAGTAATCGCGCTGCATGGAGCCATTTCTCGACGCCACCGGCGAAACCGACTCCCCAAAAGTCGAACCTGAATATTCACCCGAAAACCCTTGACTGCTCACATAAATCACCCGCCCGAACTGATTGGAAAACTCGCCTCCTTCTGAGTTCGTGATCTGCGGGTCATAATTCAGCGCGCTTTTCTCAGCCTCGAGGGCGAGCTGAATCCTTTCATCGACTGAGATCGAGCCAGCGGACTCATCGAACAGATCCAATTCTGGCAGTTCACGCGCCAGCACGGAGCGATCAGGCAACCCGCCATGCGGATCTTGTGCGGTGACCTTGGCCATTCGCGCCGTGTCATCGACGAGTTTTTCGATCGACTGTTGCGAAATGTCGGACGTCGACGCCGAAGCGGAGCTATTGCCGAAAAAAAGCCGCAAGCCCAAACGCTTTTCACCCGCCTGGCTGATCTTCTCGACTTCGCCCATACGGACCGATACAAAAAAGGACTCGCTCTCCGCCATCACGACGTCACCCTGAGTCGCGCCCTTCGCTTGCGCCCTGCGCAGAATGTCGGCTCCCAAGTCTTGGCTCAATTCGAAACGTTCCATACATTCCTTCACTTCAAGAAGTTCAAGCGGTTCGATCCTTCAAAACGTTCGAAGCTCTGCCAATAAGACTGTTTGAACTAGTTGAACGATTTGAACTATTCTTTTTAGGCTTTCGTTCCGCCCACCGTCAGTCCATTGATTTTGATCGTCGGCAGACCGACGCCAACGGGTACCGACTGACCGTCTTTACCGCAGGTCCCCACCCCTTCATCGAGTTTAAGATCCGAGCCCACCATCGAGACGCGGGTTAAAACGTCCGGGCCGTTGCCGATGAGAGTTGCGCCTTTCACGGGCCGGGTGACTTTCCCGTCTTCGATCAAGTAGGCTTCGCTCGCGGAAAAGACAAATTTGCCACTGGTAATATCGACCTGTCCGCCTCCGAACGAGACCGCGTACAAACCTTTGTTCACCGAGCGGATAATCTCGTCTGGATCCGAATCGCCGGCCAGCATAAAAGTATTGGTCATGCGGGGCATCGGAATGTGCGCGTAACTTTCGCGCCGGCCATTCCCGGTCAATGCCATTTTCATCAAGCCCGCATTCAACCGGTCCTGTAGATAGCCTTTGAGGATGCCTTTTTCGATCAGCACCGTGCGATGCGTGGGAGTGCCTTCGTCATCCACGTTGAGCGAGCCGCGGCGCGATGGCATCGTGCCGTCATCGACCACGGTGCAGAGCTCGGATGCCACTTTTTCACCGATGCGGTCCGAGAACGCCGAGGTTTTTTTACGGTTGAAATCACCTTCGAGTCCATGGCCGATCGCTTCGTGCAATAGAATGCCCGGCCAGCCCGGCCCCAAGACGACGTCCATGGTTCCCGCCGGAGCATCGACGGCGCTTAAATTTAGAATCGCCTGGCGTACCGCCTCGCGCGCGTACCGTTGCCAATCATCGGCATCAACGAAAAAACCGAACTCAACTCTGCCGCCGCCGCCGAAACTGCCGATTTGTCGATTGCCCTTCTCTTCAGCGATGCAGGTAATATTTAGCCGGGTCAGTGGCTGAATGTCGCCGATCACTTTTCCTTGAGACGACGCGATCAGGATCACCTTATATTCGCTACCGAGTGAAACGAAAACATTCTTGACGCGCGGGTCCAGATCGCGCGCGAATTTGTCGATTTCGTAAAGCAGCCCGACCTTTTTTTCCAGCCCGACCTCATTCACTGGAGTCTTGATCGGGTAAAGGTCGTGAGCTTGCGCGCGGGGCTGGACGATCGCCACCGGCGCCGGCGATGTCTGGTTTTGTGCGATGTAATGAGCCGTCCGCGCTGCGATCTCCAGTTTGTCGATCGTGATATCGTCGGTATAGGCATATCCGGTCTTCGCCTCGGCCAATACCCGGACGCCGACGCCGTTGCCAGTCGATTGAGAACAGTTCTTGACCATCCGTTCTTCGAGGCTGATGCCTTCGTTTTGCCGGTACTCGAAATAGAGATCGGCATAATCGGCCTTTTTGGCCAATGCCAGATCGAGCACTTTTTCCAAATCGCTATTTCTCAGACCAAAGTTATCGCCGAAGAAGAGCGCTGGCGGGGTTTCGCTGGACATTTTCTCCTCCATTGACCCATTACTATCATATGGCCTGTTTCTAAGTAAGCTAATTATCTCTCGCCGTTGCTGCGGCGAAACTGGTTGATCAGTGCATATTCTTGGGCTAGTATTCGCGTATCAAAATTGCGAGGCGGACTGCCATGGCAGAGAAAAAGATCGTTCACATCGTCGGAACTGGAACCATCGGTGAGCCGCTTGTCGGGATTTTGTCGACTTTCAAAGAGCAGTTTGGCATCGATGAGGTGACGTTCCACAAGCGTACCCCGCTGGTGACAGATCGCTCGAAAGTTATTGTTTCATGTCGACAAGGAGCGAAACTCGCGGTTGACAAGGATCGTTGGCAAAAATTTGTCGAGATGGGAATGCAGCCCACCCTTGAAGCCGAAGAGGCCATCGAGCGTGCAAACGTGATCATCGACTGCACTCCGGTTGGAAACGAAAACAAAGAAAAGCTTTATAGCAAGTATGCCGGCAACGGCCGTGGCTTTATTGCCCAGGGAAGCGAAGATGGATTCGGCAAAAAATACGCGCGCGGCATCAACGATAGAGCTCTCGAAAAAGGTAAGGATCAGTTCATCCAGGTCGTTAGCTGCAACACTCATAATCTCGCTGTGTTGATCGACACCATCGCCCTGGGCCCGGAAAAAGAAGACAACCTGGCGCAAAGCCGCTTTGTCTGCATGCGCCGCGCCAACGATTTGAGCCAGGAGGGTGATTTCATACCCGCGCCGGAGGCGGGCAAGCACGATGACCCGAAGTTCGGCACACATCAAGGCCGCGACGCCCATTACCTGTTCAAAACGCTAGGACTGGATCTCGATATCTACTCCTCGGCGCTAAAACTCAATACACAGTACATGCACACGATCCATTTCAACATCCAGCTGCGTCGCGGCATCACCAAGGATGAGCTGATGCGCCGGCTCAAAAGCAACCTGCGGGTTGCCCTCACCAACAAGAAATCTTCGGCGTCGGTTTTTTCATTCGGCCGCGATCACGGGATGTTTGGCCGGATTCTCAACCAGACGGTGGTCGTCAGTCAGAGCTTGGCGATGCGCGGCGACAAAGAGATAGTCGGCACCTGCTTTACGCCGCAAGATGGCAATTCGCTATTGAGCAGCATCGCCGCGACTTTGTGGTTCATGTATCCCGACTCGTATGAGGAAAAACTGGCGCCGGTAAAACCCTATTTCTTTAGCGAAATTTGACGCCTTTCGAGTATTCGCGCCCGCCTTGGTTCATTTACATTTCAATCTCGCGCGCGAGTTGCGATTCCTTCAAAACTAACGCTGTCTCCCGGCCGAATCCCATTGCGTTTCGCTAGACCGCCGTTGATCTCCAGCACGTACTGGCTGGGTGCGCCCACAGACCGTGGATCCAACGAAAACGGCACTGCCTGCTCGACAATCCCGACGATTTTGAGCTCGCGGTTTATGAAGATCATATCCAACGGAATCGGCGTGTTTTTCATCCAGAAGGTCTGCTCCGACTGAGACGGAAATAAAAAGATCATGCCGTGATCCGAAGCGAGATCGCGGCGGTATTGCAGCCCCAGCTCCCTCTTGGCGGGGGAATCGGCGATTTCCACATCAAAAGCAATGGTTCGACCTTGCTGGGTCGCAATTTTGACTCGAGGTTCGGCGCCGCAGGCAGTCACGCTCTGAATCATGGCGAAACCGAGCAGCAAAACGCAAAGGCATTCACGGCGCATACTATTTGTGAACTTTTTCGGCCACCAGCTCCGCCACATCGAAAATTTGCATCGCAGCCTCGGGCTCCTCTTTGGCCGCTTCTTCGGTAATCATGCGCATGCAGAACGGGCATCCCGTCGCCACGGTCTTAGCGCCGGTTTGCTTTAACTCGCGGTAGCGGTTCGTGCTTACGCGCTCGTTTCCTTTTTCTTCTTCCTTCCAAAACTGCCCGCCACCGGCTCCGCAGCAAAAGCTGTTTTTCCGAGTCCGCT